>VGFD01000035.1 GCA_016868975.1 Armatimonadota bacterium
TGCCCAGCGGGTCCACGATGGTGGAGTGTCCGTCAAAAACCAGCTCGTCCTGGCCGCCCACCATGTTGAGATACACCACGAAGCAGGTGTTGTCGTTGGCCCGGGTGGCCAGCATCTTGTCGCGAAACGCCCATTTGCCGGCGTGGAACGGCGACGCGTTGATGTTGATGATGACCTGCGCGCCGCCGTGCAGGCATTGATCGTGCGCCGGGCCCTCCGGATACCAGATGTCCTCGCAAATCCCCACGCCGAAAATCACGCCGCGCTTTTCGAAAACAGAAAGAGTGCGGCCCCGGCGGAAGTAGCGGTCCTCATCGAACACGCCGTAATTGGGCAGAAACACCTTGTAGTGAAGCCCGACCTGCTTGCCGTCGTGCAGCACCGCGGCGGCGTTGTGGATGTCGCGTCCGACGTCCACGAAGCCCACCACCGCGGTGATGCCGCTGGTGGCTTCGCGGATGCGCTCCATGGCTTGCACGTTTTCCTTGAGAAAACGCGGCTTCATCAGAAGGTCTTCCGGCGGATAGCCGGTGACCGCAAGCTCCGGAAATACCACCAGGTCCGCGCCGTGCTCGCGCGCTTCTCCGATCCGTCCGATGATGCGCTGGCAGTTTCCCTCGACGTCTCCCACCAGGCAGTTGATCTGGGCCAGCGCGACGCGGAAATTGGTCATCGGGCGCTCTCCACGGTGACCGGGCGCAGCGGGAAGGCGACCAGTCCGCTGAGCAGCTTGGGATAGAAATCAGTGGATTTCTGGGGCATCAATTCGCCTCTGGTGGCCAGGTCGCGCACCTGGGTGGGGCGGGTGGCGTTCAAGAAGAACACCGCCTGCGCGTCGCCGCGATCCACCACGGCGACGGCGTCCTTGGGCCAGCGGAAATATTCCAGGTTGCCTTCGCGGGCCACCGCCTCCATGCTGATCCCGAGGACTTTTTCGAGAATCAGGCGGTGGAGAATCGCCACGTCCAGCTTCATCCACTCCAGCGAGTGCTCCGACGTGCCCAGCCGGTCGGCGCCCCGCAGCGTGAGAATCGCATTGCCGCGGGACGGCTCGTAGACGCCCAGGACGTGACCGCGGTCCGCACGGGCGCGCATTTCCGCGACCATTGACTCGGAATCCCCGGACCATGGCTCGATCGTGAAATCCTTTTCGAGGGCGCTCCACAACGTGGCCGCATCGAAATTCGCGACGTTTTTCACGACGCGGTGGGTGGGCAGGATGACGATCCCCGGATCGTCCACCGCGTACAGCGTGGCCAGCACCCAGCCGTCCGGATCCTGGCCGGTTTCCTGGTGGAACAGGCCGGTCGTCTGGTAGCGGTGATGGCCGTCGGCAATCAGCAGCACGCGGTCGTCGAAGAAGCGGCGGATGGCGTCCACGGCGGCGGAATCCGCCAGGCGCCAGAGCTGGTGGCGCGTCCCCACGTCGTCGGTCACTTCAAGGTCGGCCGGCCTCGCAAGGGTGGCTTCTACCTGGCGCGCGACGGTTTTTTCCGGATCGTCATAGAGCAGGAAGATCGACTCAAACTGGGTGTGCGTCTCGCGCAGCAGGCTCAAGCGGTCGTCGACGTGCTTGGGCAGGGTTTTTTCGTGGCGCAGGATGAGGCCCTTTTCGGGATCCTCGTAGTGCACCGCGGAAACCAGCCCGGTGCGGGTGTACGTCTGGCCCAGCACGTCGAAGGTCTGGCGGTACACGTAGAACGCCTCACCCTCGTCCTGAACCAGGACGCCGTCGCGCAGCCAGTGTTGCAGCGTGCGGTGGGCCCGCGTGTAGCGGTTTTCCCGGGCGTCGTCACGCTCGGTCTTGCGCGCCAGGATCAGGCGGATGTAACTGTGCTCGTGCTTCTGGTGATACGCCTCGAGGCCCACGGCGTTGATCTGATCGTAGGGCGGCGTGGTGACTTGCGCCAGATCCCCGTCGATTTTCTCGAGGTTGTAGCGGATGCCGCGGAACGGCTTGACCCTGGCCATATGCTTGACTCCCAACGTGCGTGAATGAGGGGCTAGCATTCTTCAAGGTCATGACCAGTCCTGCGGCAGGACTCCGGCCCCCCCGGTGCAACATGGCACCATGCCGCTGCCTGCCAACCTCGTCCTCGCCGAGTTGCACGTCCACGTCGGAAGCGCGGTGGACCCCGCCGTCATGTGGTCCATCGCCCACACCCAGGGGATCAAGCTTCCCACCAAGGACTACTGGGAGTTCGTCGACCTCATCACCGTGCCCGGCCAGAAGGTGAAGACCTTCGACCAGTATCTGCAGCTCTTTTACATGACCGAGCTGATCCAGTCAAGCCCGGCCGCCATGGAAAGCTCGGTGTACGCCATCATCGGCGGCGGCTACCGCAAGAACCGCATCGGCGTGCTGGAGCTCCGCTTCAACCCCATGAAGCGGAATCGGGAAGGCGAGCGCGACCTGGACCACATTATCGCCGCCGCCGCCCGCGGCATGGAGCGCGCGTGCATGGAGTACCCGGTGCGGGCAGGCCTCATCCTCTGCCTGGACAAGGCGTTCAGCGTGGCGACCAACCAGGTCATCGTGGAAAAGGCCATCGCGCACCGCAATCACGGGGTGGTCGGGGTTGACATGGCGGGGCCCGAGACGCCCGGCTTTTCCTTCCGCGAGTACCGCGACATGATGCGCATGGCGCGCGACGCCGGCCTGGGCGTCACCGTGCACGCCGGCGAGAGCGGGACGCCGGAGGCCATGCAGGAGTGCGTGGAAACCCTTGAGCCGCACCGCGTGGGCCACGGCGTGAAGGCCGTCGGGCGGCCGGAGCTGCTCGATATGGTGCGCGAGCGGGGGATTCTCCTGGAAGTGTGCCCGACGTCGAACCTGTCCACCGGGGTCATCAAGTCGCCCGAGGAGATGGCCAGCACGCTGGGCGTCCTCATCGAGAGCGGGGTGCGGTTCTCATTCAACACCGACGGTCCGGAGATGCTGTGCCGCTCGCTGCGCGAGGAGATCGATCTGCTCATCGAGGGCGGCGTGATCACCGTGGAACAGGCTGTCCGCTGCAACGAGTGGGCGCTGGAGCACACCTTCGTTCCTGGCGCGAGGCCGCGCCAGCACGTGCAGGTATAGCCTACCTGGGGCCGAATATACTCCGAATCCGTAAAACTTGTATTTTATTCAATATGGGGGAAGGTTCATGAACTCCGAGATCCGCTGGAAGACGCTGCGCGGCGGGCTGGCCCTGGGGTTGCTCTGGGTCGTGCTGGCGGCGGCTGGAGCCTTCGCCGCCCCCATGTTCCCTGACGTGCCTGACATGTGGGCCACCGATGCCGTGCGCGCGCTGGCCGCCAAAGGCATGCTGGAAGGCTACCCGGACGGCACCTTCAAAGGTGATCGCGCGGCGACCCGCTATGAGACCGCGCTCATCATCGCCCGCTTCCTCTCGCGGCAAGAGCAGCTCATGGCCAACTTCGCCAGCAAGACGGATCTCGACGAAGTCCGCCGCCTCGCCGAGTCCTACGCCCAGGAGCTGGACGCCTACGGCATCAAGACGACCCAGCTTGAGGATCAGTACGCGCTGCTTGACAAGCGCGTCACCGAGCTGGAGCGCATTAACTTCTACGGCAACCTGCGCGCCAACGGCACCTTCAACAACACGGCCGGCGCGCGGTTTATCGGCACCACGGCCAACCCCGCCATCGACTACACCAACGGCCGCCTCATCTTCAACGGGCAGGGCTACACCAGCCGCGCGCTGCTCGGCGTCCTGACGAAGCTGACCGACCAGATCGACGGTGGGCTGGAAGTCATCGGCTACGCCGGCACCGGCTCGGAGGCCGTGGAGCAGTACTGGGGCGTGACGCCGCCGTACAACAGCAATCCGTTCCTCTCGCAGGCCAGCGTGCAGCCGTTTCAGCAGCCGGACTCCAACCAGCCTTACAACCGCATGTCGCTGGACCGTTTCTGGATGCAGGATCGGGGCCGCGACTACCAGCTCGTCATCGGGACCTACGCGCTGCGCAACGTCGGGGATCAGGTGGTGCTGGGCATCCGCAACCCCAACGTGCACTCGCCGGCCGTTCTCCCCTTCTGGGGATTTGACGTGACGCCGCTGCAGACGACCGACAAAATTCAGTGGGAGTTCGCCGGCGCGCGGCTTCCCCAGGGCGGCCTGTACGAGACCTGGCTGGGCACCACGGCGGCGCGCTACGATTTCGGCCCGGTGCAATTTGGAATCAGCCTCGCGCGCATGGTGAACGAGCCCAACGCGGACGGCCAGGCGCTGGGCTCCGGACTGGTGATTCTGCCCACCGCGAACGCATTTCCGCTGGTCTGGCGCGACAATCGGAGCGGGGCGCTGCGCCGCTTCGTGGGGCCTCAGGACCAGTCCATCGTGGGCGCCAACCTGAACGCCACGCTGATCGCGAAGAAGTTTAGCCTGCGGGCCGCGTTCGGGCACTCCAGCTACAATCCCGACAAGTCGAAGGAATTGCTGGACGCGCATCCTGGCGGCCAGATGTACACCTACGGCTTGCAGGGCGTCTTCGGGCAGTTCCGCGCCGACTTCGACTGGGTGTACGCGGATCCGACCTACGACACGATGATGTTGCCGTACAACGTCAATCCCGGGTTCCCCATCTTCCTGCCTTACGGAAACTGGTACAGCAGCCATTATCAGCTCCACGATTATTTGAAATATCCCATCAATCGGCGCGGTCCGCGGGCGGCGCTGAATTTCGCGAACGACTCCACGCGCGCGTTCATCTCCTACGAAAACTTGCGGCAGGTGAAGCCGACCACGTTCCAGCAGCTCACCACGCCGGGCAACGCGGAGCCGCTGTTTCCGCTGCTTCTCACCCCGGGCGTCGATTCGATGGGCCACACCACGACCTTCGGGGCCGGCTTCCTCCATCAGTGGGGGGATCGCTGGCGGGTGGCGGGCTCTTTCTACGACTACAATCTGCGCCGCGCGTCGGTTCCGATTGACGACGTGGATTTCGGCCAGCGGTTTTATCGCGTGGAGATCGGCAAGGCGGTCACCGAAAACCTCGACGTGGCGCTCCACTATAGCCTGCTGGATTTCAGCGGCCACACCGGCCTGCTGAACCGCTCGTTCGAGCAGACCATCCCGGCGGTCACGCTCACCTGGACGCCGGCCCGCAACGCCTCGATTACGCTGGAGGGCCGCCTGTTGAATTTCAAGGACCGCCTGGTGGGCGCCAACAACTGGCACGGCAACCAGATTCAGGCGGATTTCAATATCGACTTCTAAACTGGGCCCAGCCCGGGCCGGTTGCTCCGTACGAGCGGGCGGGTGCTGTTGAAACGTGATCAAGTTCGTAGGAGGATCTCGCCGCCGAGGTCGAATGCTCGTGGGATGGCGACCTCAACCGTAGCGGGCGTTTCTCATCAGCGGGTGCTGTCGTGGCTGGTCGTTCTGGCCGCGGTCTTCATTCTCGCTTGCGACAACGGATGCTTCTGGCAGGACGTGGGCGGCTGCGAGGACGACTGCTGCGTCACGCTGCAGTCCATCGTGTCGCCCGCCGCGCCGGTCAAGGCCGCGCCGCCGGCCGTCGCCGCGCTTTTGCATCCCCCGGATCCGCCCCTCCCCCTGAGTTGCGCCCTCCTTCCCCTTGAAGTGGATGTCGGAGATGATCTCTCCCGCTCCAGCAGCCCGCCACGGCCTCCCCGCGCCCCACCGGCCTGACCTCCGCGCCGACGTTTTTCATTTTCGTCGCTTTCTTCAATTGCGTGGAGGATGTTCTTTTGCCATTTCGCATCTTGTGGCTTGCACTTGCATTGCTGGCCGCGCTGTCGGCACGCGCGTCCGCCGAGGGGCTCTCGCTGGACGCCGCGGTCGCGCGCGCGCTGTCCGCTGACCCGGCCGCCCCCTCATATCAACAGCGAATCGAGCGGCTGCGCCTCGCGGCGCGGCTGGCCGGCGCGCCGGACAGCCTGCGCGCCCGCATCTCCGCCGTGTTCGGCGAGGCGGACGAGGAGGCCAACCAGCTCGCGCAATCGTTCCCGCTGGGCGGACAGCCGGGCCTGCGGCGGAACGCCGCGTTGCACGAGCTGGAGGCCGCCGTGGCGGAGCTTGAAGCGCGCCGCCTGGAAGTGGCCCATCAGGCGGCGCGCTCGTACCTCAACGCGCAGTCGGCCGCCGTGGCGGCCGACCTTGCGCGGCGCGAGGTGGCGGCTCTCGAAGCCATCCTCGACATCACACGGCGGCGCTTCGAGGTCGGCGAAGTGCCGCGCAGCCAGGTGGTCCGCGCCACCCGCGAGCGCGTCGCAGGGGCGCGCGAAGTGCTGGCCAGCGAGGCCGCCGAAGCCGGCGCCCGCGCCTCCCTCGCTCTCGCGCTGGGGACGAGTGACCTGCCGCCCATTCCGCCGCTGTCGCCTCCCGCGCCGCCCGACACGCCCCTCGAAACACTGGTCGCCGACGCCCTTGCCCGGCGTCCGGACCTCGCGACGGCACGGGCGGAAGTGGAAGTACTGCGCGGGCAGGCCGGGCTGGCGCGGGCCGAGCGCTCGCCGGAGGTCGAGCTGTCGCTCTACCAGGGGAAGCTGGTCGGCCTTCCCCGTGACCAGGGGGCGCGCGTCAGCCTGCAGTGGCCGCTCCTCGACTGGGGGCGCGCGCGGGCAGCGGCGGCCGCGGCCGACGCGCGGACCGCGGAGGCTTCGGCCCGGCTGGCGGTGCTGGAGCGGACCGCACGTCTGGAAGTCGGGGACGCCCTGGCGCAATGGCGGCGGCTGCACCACGAGCGCGGGTTGCTGGAGCGCGAGGAAGCCGTGGCGGCCGCGGAGCTGGTCGAAATGCTTGAGCGAGGCTATGCGGATGGTCTGGTCACCATGCTCGAAGTGATCGAAGCGCGCCACGTGCTCCGCGACGTGCGGCGTGAGGAGGCCTCGCTGGCGGCCCGCGAGGCCCAGGCGGCGTTGGATCTGCAGCGCGCCCTCGGCCGCGTGCCGGGCGAGCCCTTCGGAGGAAATCCATGAATCGCAGAATCCTCGCAAGCGCATTGGTCCTGCTGGCCCTCATGGTGCTTGCCGTAATCGTTTGGCCGCGGCACGCCCCGCCGCCGCAAGCCGAAAAAAATCACCAGGACGAACACGGTGACCACGGGGACGAGCAGGGCGATCACGGCGGCGCCGTCACGCTCTCCGCGGAGCAGGTGCGGCGCGCGGGCATCGTGGTGAAGCCCCTCGCCGCCCGCACCATCCGACAGGCCCTGGAGGTGAGGGGCGTGGTGCGGCCGGACCCGAACCGCACCGCAAAGGTGGTGTCGCGCGCCGCCGGCCGCATCGTGCGCCTGCGATCCGGCGAGGGGGACCGCGTTGGTGAGGGCGCGCTGATGGTGGTCATCGACAGCCCGGAGGTCGGCGATCGCCGCGTTGCGGTGCGCGACGCGGCCGCGCACGTGGAAGTGGCCCGGCGCCGTCTGGCGCGCCAGCGCCGTCTCGCGTCGGAGAGCATTCAGAGCAGCGGGCCGCCGCTGGAAGCCCGCCTGCGTCGCGACCGCGCCCGCGTTGAGGCGGAGCGCACTCGCCGCGCCTGGGAGCGCGCCCAGCGCTCCTACCCGGACCTGATGTCGCGCCGCGACTATGAGGCGGCCCGGGCCGACTATCAAAACGCCAGCGCTGAGCTGGAGACGGCGGAAGCGCTGTATGCCCGGGAGCGCCAGATGGCGGCCCGCGCCACGCGGCAGCGGGTGGATACCTCGGAGGCCGAGAACGACCTGGATGCGGCGCAAGCAGAGCTTGCGTCGGCGCGCGATTCGCTGCTGGCACTGGGCGTGGGCGACGGCGGTGGGGGAGAATTCGCGGTGCACGCGCCCCTGTCCGGCACCATCACCACCTGTCCGGTGAGCGCCGGACAATGGGTGAGCGCGGGTGAGGCGCTTTTCACCATCGTGGATATCTCGACGGTGTGGGCGGTTCTTGACATTTATGAGAAGGATATGCCGCGCGTGCGCGTCGGCCAGGAGGTCGAGGTCCGCTCGCCGGCGGTCCCGGATCGCGTCTTCGGGGGCCGCGTTTCCTACATCAGTCCGCTGCTGGAGGACCGCGCGCGCACCGCCCACGCCCGCGTGGCTTTGCACAATTCGGGCGACGCCTTGCGCGCCGAGATGTTCGTCAATGCACGCGTCCTGTTGAGCGCGCGCGGCCAGGCAGTTTCCGTGCCGAGCTCGGCAGTGGTTACCGACGGCAGCCGCACCCACGTGTACGTGGAAACCGAGCCCGGGAAATTTTCTCTGCGTCCCGTCGCGCTGGGCCTCGCGGATGGCGACTGGCGTCCGGTGCGTTCCGGCCTGCGCCCCGGCGAGCGGGTGGTGGTGGCCGGGGCATTTACCTTGAAGAGCGAGCAGCACAAGGGAGAAATGGGCGATGAGCATGGCCATTGACCGGGTGCGGCCATGATTGACCGGATTCTCCAGTTCAGCATCCAGTGGCGCGTGCTGGTGGTGGCGGCATGGCTGTTGGTTCTCGGCTACGGCGCGGTCATTTCCGTGAAGCTGCCCATCGACGCCATTCCGGACTTCACCACCAATCAAGTGCAGATCAATGCGGTGGCGCCGGCTTTTGCTCCGTTGGAAATCGAAAAATATATCACCTTCCCGGTCGAAGTCGCGCTCAGCAGCCTGCCGCGCAAGCAAGAAATCCGCTCGATCTCGCAGTTTGGCCTCTCCCAGGTGACCATCACCTTCGACGACTCGGTGGACCTGTACTGGGCGCGGCAGCTCGTGCTCGAGCGGATGCAAGAAGCGATGCACGATCTTCCCGAGGGCGTCCATCCCGAGCTTGCTCCAATCAGCACCGGACTCGGAGAGATTTATCAATTCACCCTCGAGCGGGTGGATGCGCGCTCAACTCCCGCGGATTTGATGGAGCTGCGAACCCTGCTTGACTGGTTCGTCATTCCAGAATTGCGGACCGTTCCCGGCGTCATCGAGGTCAACAGCTTCGGCGGGCTGGAAAAACAGTATGAGGTGCGGCTGGACCCGCGCCAGATGGCCAGCCGCGGCGTCACGCTGGAGGAAGTGCGCCAGGCGCTGGCGCGCAACAACCGCAACGCTGGCGGCGGGCACCTCGAGCGGGCCGGAGAGCAGGTGCTGCTGCGCGGCGTGGGTCTCATTGAGTCGCCCCGCGACGTGGAGCGCATTGTGGTCGGGCTGCGCAATGGCGATCCGGTCTTTATCGCGGATGTTGCCGAAGTCGGCGTGGGCTCGGAGATCCGCCAGGGAGCGGCGACCGGCGACGGCCGCGGCGAAACGGTCATGGGAATCGCCATGCTGCTCAAGGGAGAGAACAGCCGCACTGTCACCAGCGCGGTGCGCGAGCGGCTGGAGAAGCTGCAGAAGTCGATGCCGCCCGGAGTGGCAATCCGTCCCTTTTACGATCGCTCGGTGCTGGTCAACGACACCATCGCAACCGCCAGCCGCAACCTGGTGGAAGGCGGCATGCTGGTCATCGCGGTGCTGTTTCTCTTTCTGCTCCAGTTGCGGGCCGGGCTCATCGTCTCCAGCACGATCCCGCTTTCCATGCTGGTTGCCATCATTGGAATGTATTATTTCGGAATTTCCGCCAACCTCATGAGCCTGGGCGCGATCGACCTCGGCCTGATTGTGGACGCGGCTGTGATTATCGTCGAAAACTGCGTGCGCCATCTTGGCGAGCGGCGTCGCGCCCTGGGACGGCAGCTGCGGCCGGACGAGCGGCACCGCGCTATTTTTGAAGCGAGCACCGAAGTTCGGCGGGCCAGCCAGTTCGGCGAGCTGATCATTATCGCCGCCTATATCCCGATTGTGTCCCTGGCCGGCATCGAAGGAAAGATGTTCCGTCCCATGGCGTTCACTGTAATCCTGGCGCTGTGCGGGGCCCTGCTTCTCAGCGTGACCTTGATTCCGGCGCTGTGCGCGATTTTCTTGCGGGAAGATCAGCGGGAGCGTGAGAACTTCGCGCTCGGACTTATACAGCGTTGGTATACGCCGCTGTTGAGCCTCGCGATGCGCTGGCGCGCCTTCACCGTGGGAGGCGCCGCGTTGCTGGTGCTGGCCTCGCTGGGCACGTTTCGATTATTGGGCGGGGAATTTCTCCCGGAGCTGGACGAGGGTGCGCTGGCCATCCACCACGGCCGCTTCAAGAGCGCGGCGCTCAGTGAGACGGTGCGGCAGACCACGCGCATCGAGGAAATCATCCGCGAGTTTCCGGAGGTGACCCGGGTGGTGAGCCGCATCGGCCGTCCGGAAATTGCGACCGATCCGATGGGCCCGGACATGGTGGATACCTACGTTTTTTTGAAGCCGCGCGGCGAATGGCGCTCCGCCTCCTCGCGAGAGGAGCTGGTTGAGAAAATTGCGGCGGAGCTGAAGGCCGTGCCCGGGGTAAACTTTTCCTTTTCGCAGCCCATCAAGTTTCGCATGCTGGAGCTGATCGAGGGCGTTGGCATGCGATCCGATGTCGGGGTCAAGATTTACGGGGACGACCTGGAAACGCTGCGCCGGGTGGCCGGCGAGGTCGCCGAGATCCTGGAGAAAATCCCCGGCGCGGAGGACGTGCGCGCCCAGCAGACAAGCGGGCTCCCGGTCATGCAGGTGGCGGTGCGACGGGACGCCATCGCGCGGCACGGCATCAACGTCAGCGACGTGCAGGAAGTGATTGAGACTGCCATCGCCGGCACGCGTCCCACGGTCGTGCTCGAAGGGTTTCGCCGCTTTCCCCTGGTGGTGCGCTTTGCGAAGGAGGCGCGGAACAACGTTGACCTCATCGGTGACTTGCCGGTCAACACGCCCGACGGCGGGCAGCTTCCCCTGCGCCAGCTTGCCGACATCCGCATTGACGAGGGGCCGGCGCAGGTGAGCCGCGAGAACGGCCGCCGCTTGATCACGGTGGAGGCCAACGTGCGGGGACGCGACATTGCCAGTTTCGTGGAGGAGGCAGAGCGAAAGGTGGACGCGTCGGTGAAGCTGCCGCCCGGCTACGTGATGCACTGGAGCGGGATGTACGAACACCTGGAGAGCGGGCGCCAGCGCTTGATGGTGGTGGTGCCGGTGACCTTCCTGATCATTTTTCTGATGCTTTTCGCAACGTTCAATTCGGCGCGCGATGCGGCGTTGATTTTCACCGGGGTTCCGTTCGCGGTGACCGGTGGGATTGCAGCCCTCCTGATGCGCGGCATGACGTTTTCCATGAGCGCGGCGGTCGGATTCATCGCCGTTTCCGGAGTTGCCGTCCTCAACGGCGTGGTCATGCTGACCTTTATCAACCAGCTGCGCGATGGCGGCGTCCCGCTGCTCCAGGCCATCCTGGAAGGGTGCCGCACCCGCCTGCGTCCCGTGCTGATGACGGCCGCGGTGGCGGCAGTGGGATTTCTTCCCATGGCCATTTCCACCGGCACCGGCGCGGAGGTCCAGAAGCCCCTGGCCACCGTGGTCATCGGCGGCGTGGTCACGAGCACGCTATTGACGCTTCTGGTGCTGCCCGCGCTGTACTCATGGGTGGGCGATCACGAGGGTGGCGCGCATTCCGCTGACGGCGGGGCACAGGTCGACTGACCTTAAAGCGCCCGGAAGGTCGCCCTGAAGAGGGCGAGGGCTCAGGCAGGACTGTACTCCAATTTCAGCGTAGATTTTGGGAGTATGGTCCCAAGACTTTGCCAGCCGCTCTTGTCACGCAGTTTCTTCCTCTTCGGAGCGCGCGGGACTGGCAAGACCACGCTGCTGCGCAGTATCTTTGGCGACCGACGAGACGTGTTCTGGATCGATCTCCTGGACCCGCTGCAAGAAGATGCCTATGCCCTGGATCCGGGGAGGCTTGAGCGGCTGCAAGGCCATGAATGGATCGTGATCGACGAGGTTCAGAAGTTGCCGGTGCTTCTGGACCAGGTTCACCGGCTGATAGAATCGCGAGGCATCAAGTTCGCCCTCACCGGATCCAGCGCCCGCAAGCTCAAGGCCGGACAGGCCGACATGCTGGCCGGGCGTGCCTTTCTAAACGAGCTCCATCCACTGACTGCCCTGGAGCAGGGGGATCGCTTCTCGTTGGACGAGGCGATGCACTGGGGAACACTGCCGGGTCTTCTCTCCATGCACAGCGACCTGGAGCGGCAGGAGTACCTGCGAAGCTACACTCAGGTCTACCTCAAAGAGGAGGTCTGGTCCGAGCACCTGGTGCGGCGCCTGGATTCGTTTCGCAAGTTCCTGCCCGTCGCCGCGCAGAGCAACGGACAGATCGTGGTCGCTTCGAAGATTGCGCGCGACGTCGGCTGCGATCCAAAGACCGTCCTGAACTACTATGCGATCCTGGAGGATACGCTGCTCGGTTTCCTCCTCGAGCCCTATGACACTTCGATTCGAAAGGCCGTCAGCGGGAAGCCGAAGTTCTATTTCTTCGATCTGGGCGTGCAGCGTGCCCTGGCCCGACTTCTTCAGACGCCCCTGACCCCGGCCACCTCCCTTTACGGCGAGACGTTCGAGCACTTCGTCATACTCGAGGTCATGCGGCTCAACGCCTACCTGCGCAAGGACTTCCGTTTCTACTACCTGCGCACCAAAGACGACGTCGAGATCGACCTGATCGTCGACCGGCCGGGCCAGCCTCTGGCCCTCCTCGAAATCAAGTCGACCGACCGAATTCGCCCGGACAAGCTTCGTCGGTTTCTAGCCATCAGCCGTGACTTTCCGAATGCCGAGGCCTTCTGCTGGTCACAGGATCCGGCGACTCAGAAGATTGACCACGTGATCGCCCGGCCCTGGAGGGAGGGGCTGGAGAGGTTGTTTGACCAGGCTGAGGGTGAAACATCCGCACAACATCCGTAACATCCGGTTCACATCGTTTGCAAAATGTTTACATGCGGCGGCTTAACCGGCGGTTTATATTGAAGAGCAAGAGGACTCTTTCCGAGAGGGGACGCGGTTGCCATGTCGATTCCTGATTTGAGCGCACTGACCGGTGGAGCCGGGGCTTCCGAGGCGGGTGGAATGCTGGTTCCCGGGCTGGGCGGAGGCGGCGCGGCCGCATCTCGCGTGATGGGGCTCGATCCCGGCGGAATGCTGGGCACCATGATGGGCATTGAGAATTTCGCCTTGAGCCAGGAAATGCTCGAGGACATGATTACCGACGGGAACCCGCAGGCCGGCGAGCTGATGAAAAGGCTGATGGAGCTGCAGGCCCTGCTGCAGCAACAGCTCGCGGCTGGCGATCAGGACGGTGCGAAAGACACTGTGGAAAAAATTCAGGATCTGCAGATGCAGATGGCGGGCATGGGCGGTCCCGGCGCCGGCGCTGCCTCCGGAGCTGGCGCTCCGGCGGGCGGTGGCGGCGGAGGCGGCTATGCGGGCGGCGGTGGAGGCGGCGGCGGCTCGGCCGTAAGCGGTAGTGGCGGCGGAGGCTCCACGGCAAGCAGTGGTGGCGGCGCGGACACCAGCGCCGACGTTCCGCAGGGGAGCCAGCTCCCCGGTTCGGCCGCCGAAGCCAAGAACTATATCGCCAACCTCCCCCAGGACGGCAACGACCCGCGGGGCGAGTGGACTGGCCTCGATGACGGCTTCTCCAAGCAGGCGGCCGGTTTTTTCAAAGACCTGCAAAAAATGGGCGTAAAATTCACCCTCACTTCGGGGTACGAGCAGTCCGGCCACTCTCCCGGCTCGGACCACTACAGCGGCAACGCCATGGATTTCGTAGTGCCGTCCTACAGCTCCGGTCTGGCCGGCAAGATCAACCAGGTGGCCAACAAGTACGGCATCAAGATGCTCGACGAGTACTCCAATCCCTCTGCTTACGCCACCGGGCCCCATTTCCACATCAGCGGCAACGGCCAGGTTCCCGCGAATCTGCAGGCCCGCAACACCCCGGAGCCGCAGCGACAGGCGGAGGCGCCGCGGCGCGCCGAGCCTCGGCCCTCAGAGTCGAGCCGCGAGGCGTAGAGGCAGGCCCCCGACCAGAAGCTGGCTTCGGCGTCGCACTCTTGACAAGTTTCTTATTTCTAGTATTATCGAAATATGACCAGGACGTCTCGGAGCGAGTCTGAGCCGGTTGCCCGCTACGCGGACATGATGGCGGCAATGGGCGCCGAGCCGCGGCTGCGCATCATGCGGCTGCTGATCGCTGCCCATCCGGACGGCCTGGTTGTCGGCGACATCCTGGCGGAGCTGTCCATCCCGGCTTCCACCCTGTCGCATCACCTCGATAAGCTCAAGCACGAAGGCCTGATCACCAGCGAGCGGGCCGGGACGTTTCTGCGATACCGCGCCGACACCGCGGCACTCCAGGCACTTCTCGGATTCCTGTACGCCGAGTGCTGCACGCGCAGCCAGGCGATCGACCCGGCGGCCATTGTTTCGTGCTGCGGGCTAGAACCGGAAAAGGAGAAACAGGCATGGACACCAGGGAAATCACGGACATCAAAGTAGCCAGCTGCTGTGGCGGCGAGAATTCCGCGAGCCGTCTTTTGGGGACCAACCCATCAGAGATCAAGGAGATCGTCCGTGAAAAGTACGGGCAGGCCGCGCGGAACGTCGCCCAGGGCGGTGGCGGCTGCGCGACGACGGGCTGCGGTGGAGCGGATAACCCGATCACGTCCGGCCTCTACGGGAGTGAACAGGTGAACGAGCTGCCGACCGAGGCAGTACTGGCCTCCCTCGGATGCGGCAATCCAACCGCGCTGGCCACCCTTGCGCCCGGTGAAACCGTTCTGGACCTCGGCTCGGGCGGCGGCATCGACGTGCTCCTTTCCGCGCGTCGCGTCGGTCCGACCGGACGCGCGTACGGGTTGGACATGACCGACGAGATGCTCGCCCTCGCACGTGAGAATCAACGGAAGTCCGGACTGGAAAACGTCACCTTCCTGAAAGGCGAGATCGAGAATATTCCCCTTCCGGACAACTCCGTCGACGTCATTGTTTCCAACTGCGTGATCAATCTCTCCAGTGACAAGGACCAGGTATTGCGAGAGGCATTCCGCGTGCTGCGGCCGGGCGGGCGGCTCGCCGTATCCGACGTGGTCATCCGCGGCGAGATGCCGTCCGCAATCCGGCGCACCGTGGAATTGTGGATCGGATGCGTGGCCGGCGCGCTCAGCGAAGAGCGCTACACGGAGAAACTGAGCGCCGCCGGTTTCGAGGACGTCGGTCTGGAGCCCACCCGCATCTATCGGGCCGAAGACGCGCGCGGTTTTCTCGAGGGTCAGGGCGTCGACGTGGACGCCCTGGCGCACGAAGTCGACGGCAAGTTCATGAGCGCGTTCGTGAGGGCGCGCAAGCCGTCCGCCCGCTGAGTGTCGTGGCGTCAGTAGAACGTGTAGTAGCTGACCGCCGCCAGCATCAGGCAGAGCAGCGGCCAGTAGGACAGCTTCGCCACCAGGTTGTTGCGCCAGGTCATCCAGCCCAGGTTGGGATAGGCCATGAGCAGGAAGCAGTTGCACACCACCACGACGATGACCGCGTAGCTGGCCGCGTAGAAGTATTCCAGATAAATGATCTGGTGGATATTGAAAATGTCGCGCAGCTTCAAGTGGGCCAGCAGGCTGGTGAAGAAGAGGCTCGCGATGGTGGCGTAGATGCCCCACGGCTTGTCGTCCCGGTTGAAGGACATCAGGTTTACGAACACCGTGCACAGCACCATTAACAGGGGAAACAGATTGGACAACAGCGGTCCCGGATAATCGCGGGTGAGCAGCACCGAATATTGCAGCTCAGGGAAACTGTGAATGGAGGCATAACTCGGGATGCCGAAATTCGTATTGTACGCGCGGCGCAGGCGGTTGAAGAACGAGCTGTCCACGGTGAAGCCGCCCACGCCGAAGGTGGCATCAAGGCCGGGGCGGGTCTGCGGATTGAACGACTCGTACGCCCGATAGTCCGGGACCAGCACGTTGTTACGGTCGAAATCCTGGTGCCAGAGGCGCACGTTCAGGCTCTGGCGGTCGAACGGATATTTCTGGTAATCGAACGACTGGCGCAGCGTCACCTGGAATTGCCAGCCCACCGTGGTGACGCTGCCGTCCTTGCGATCGTAGGCGCGGTCGTTCCACGACAGCGTGGTGTTTTTCACGTCGTCCGGAAACGTGACCCCGCGGCTGACGGAGGCCGGGATGCTGTCGGAATATTTCTGCCAGATGTATCCGCTGACGGTCGCTTGGTCGCTTTCCGGCATGCTCACCGACTCCAGAAAAATCCCGGTGGGAATAAAGACGGCCGGCCCCAATCGCTCCAGCTTGCTGAAGCGCTTGTGCACCTGCTCGAACTCCTGAATCCCATTGGAGCTGCGGTAGATGGCCTGCAAGCGGTGGGTCTGGTACACGTCGCTGTCTTGCAGGTTCAAGTGCCAGAGCCAGGCGATGAGGCTGACGCACGCGACGGCGATCGCACCCGAGCCTATCCAGAGCCCCTCTCCGTGGCCGCGCCAGGTGCCCGCCACCAGGAACACGAGCATGACAAAGCCCACGGCGGCCGTCAGCCCCATGCCCATGCGGGCCTGCCGGAAGGGAATCAGGCTGCCGAGGATCTCGTCTTCGTACAGGATGTAGATGGCAGACCACCCGTTGTAATGCACGGGCGCATAGGCCGCCCAGGTGATCTGCCCGGAGAGCGGATCGTGGTAGTGCGTCAGGCCGCGCTGCTGGCTCAACGCGCTGGCGGCGACCTGCGCCAGTCCGGTATCGCCGGACTCGTTGGCCACCGCAAGCAGCTTGCGCTTTTCCAGCACCCATGCGCGCCGCGGGTGTACCAGCAAGGTGCCGTCAGTGGCGACCAGCAGACCGTAGCCGATATGGCCCAGGAGGCTGGTGGACATGGCCAGCGACAGCTCGTCGGAATCCACGCTGACGCCGACTACGCCGATGGGAGCATTTCCACCGGGCGGACTCAGCGGCCGGCTGTAGGTGGAGAATTCCCTCGGCCGGTCGGGGCCCGGCAGCACCTCAAAGGAGGTCCAGAGCGGGCTTTTCAACGCGTTTCGATACCATGCGGAGGTGTACGTCGGCACGCCGTCCACGCTGTGCATCGGTCCCCATACGAGGCGGCCGTCATGCCGCATGCACCCGAGGGTGTACCCCTCTCGTGACATGACGCCGGGCGCGTAGGCAACGCGGATCATGCTGATGTGAGGGTGCGCGGACATGAACGAATTCAGCAGGAAGCGGATGTCTTCCGGCTTCAGCGCCGGCCTTGCCAGACCCGTGCCGAGCACTTCCGTGAGGTCCTGCCAGGCGCGCAGACGGTCCGCAAGGCGCGTCGCGGACGCCGCCACGTCGCTCGTGACCTGCTCGTGCGCCCGGTCGATGCGGCTTTGCTTTGCGCGTGCGTACAGCACGGCCTGGACCGCGAAAATGATCACGCAGCCGACCAGCACCAGGCTGAACAGTCGGCGCAGCATGATCTGGCGCTCTGGCGCAAACGCCTCCTCGGGGGGCGGCGGAGGCGCTGCTTGGAGGGCTTCGGAATTTTCGTTGTCAGTCCGCTCCTCGGAGGTGGACGGCTCAATCGGCTGGCTGGACATACGGCGTGCTCCCCAACGAGAATCCTGGGGTACAAAATTCAAGATCCCCAGCTTCGCATCCCCCCCGAGGCCAGGTTAACAGTCCGGCAACACCCGTTTACATCCCGGCAACAACTGCAACAAGCGTTTTACCTCGCGGGCTGGAAATCGGCGGCCCGATGCGGCAATATGAGATCAAATCGCTTGGGGTGGAACCAGTCGCGGCCTCCGACGTTGCCGGCCGAGATACCGCCCCGCCAGAGAGAGGGACCTGCTTCAATGGCGTTGATGATGCCCGGTATTTCCCCCCTTGGCATGATGGGCGGCTGCCCAATGTCCGGGATGCCCAACATGTTCCCTGGCTTTGACGGAATGGCCGCCAACCGCTGCTTCGGCGGCATGGACCCGATGGGCGGCATGGGCGGCATGAACCCCATGCAGTCCATGATGATGATGCAGCAGCAGCAGATGATGATGATGATGATCATGCAGATTCTGTTGCAGTTGCTGCTCGGGCGCCAGGGTGGTCAGGGTTTCCCCGGCATGGGCGGAATGCCCGGTATGGGCGGAATGCCCGGCATGGGCGGAATGCCCGGCATTGGCGGCTTTCCTGGCGGCGGTTTCGGCGGCGGCGGCTTCCCCGGCGTGGGCGGCGGCGGCGGCGCCCGCTGGGGCCAGCCGGGCGGCTACGCCAGCGGAGTGGGCGACAACACCGGTGGTCCGCAAATTCCCACCGGTCCGGTCCAACCCGGCGTGGACGGCTTGATGCAGCGCGCCAACTCGATGGTCGGCATGCACGAAGGACGTGACCGCGCGGCCATCCAGCAGGTCACCGGCCGCAGCGGCATCAACCCCGCCACAACCCCCTGGTGCGCCGCCTGGGCGATGAATCTGCTCGAGCAGCACGGGGTGATGAAACTCGACGGTCTTAGCAACCGCAACTACTGCCCGACTATCAAGTCGTGGAGCCAGGGCAAGAATACCTGGGCCGAGAACGGCCGCTACACGCCCAAGGCTGGCGACGCCATCCTCTTTGACTGGCAGGGGGACGGCACGCCTGACCACATCGGCATCGTGGAGCGCGTGGCCAACGGCCGGGTGTACACCATCGAGGGCAACTCCAGCGACTCGGTCAAGAAAAACTCCTACGCGGTGGGCGACCGGCGCGTGGACGGCTACGTCCGCTCTTAAGTAATGCTTGTGGCGTGCCAGACGACCTATTTTCCCGCTACGACCAATGGTCGGAGTCCCCTCGATTGGTCCAACCTGAACTTCAGTCTAAGTGGCGCGCGACACAAGTAGCGTCGCCTTACGGGACATCAACTGAGCCTGGCGTGTGCTGTTTTTACAGCTTCGGCATCCGATCCCGCGAGCGCCGCAGAATCGTGGCTACTCGCGCCAGCAGCGTCGGAATCTCGACCGGCTTGGTGATGAAGTCGTCGGCGCCGGCGTCGAGTCCCTGGATCTCGCTCTCCTGGTCATTAGCCGAAGTCAGCATGATGAGCGGAATCAGGCTGGTGGTGAGATGCCGTCGCAGCCGTCGGGTGAACTCGTAGCCGTCCATTTCCGGCATGCGCACGTCGCTGATGATCAGGTCCGGGCGATCGTGCCAGATCTTCTCCAGCGCCTCGCGCCCGTTGGGGGCCACCATCACCTCGTAGAACTCCCGTGTCAGCGCCCGCTTGACCACCTCGCGCACCACCGGGTCGTCGTCCACGACCAGGACTTTTTCCTTACGCTCTTTGTCGTCCCCGTCCTCGGACACTTCGGAGAGGGTGCGCCCGAAGCCGGGCGCGGGTCCGGCCCCGGCCGGAATCTGCACGTGGGCGGGCGTGGTCGGGCGCTCCGAGTCCACCGGCTGGGGCTCGACCGGCGGTTGCCCGTTGCCCGCCGCACGCTCCTCTTTGGGCCCGCTGTGCGAGACGACGGTTTGCGGCTCTTCGTCATCTTCCGAGGTGAACTCGCCGGGCGCCACGCGCATGACTTCTTCCAGCGTCGTGAGTCCCTGCCGGCACTTCTCCAGGCCGTCCTCGAGCAGCGTGGTCATGCCGTCCTTGCGCGCCTGGTTGTAGATGTCGGCTTCCGATGCGGCCGCGTAGATCATGACCTTGATCTTGTCGGTGACCGCCATGATCTCGAACACGCCCATGCGCCCGGAATAACCCTGGAAATCGCACTCCTCACAGCCCTTGCCGTGGAAGAATTGATCGGG
>VGFD01000036.1 GCA_016868975.1 Armatimonadota bacterium
TTACCGGGTCGGTGAAACCATCGAGCTGGAAAATTACGTCTGAGGAGTTGACCGGTGATCAGCGATAACAAGGTAGTTTCCATGAATTACACGCTTACCGACGACAAGGGCGAAGTGCTCGATTCGTCGGAAGGTGAGCCGCTCGAGTATCTGCAAGGGCACGGCAATATTATTCCGGGCCTGGAAAAGGCGCTGACCGGTCTCAAGACGGGCGACAAGAAAAAAATCATGGTCTCCCCGGCGGACGGGTACGGTGTGCACGATCCCGAGTTGAAGCTGACCCTGGAGAAGAAGCAGTTCGGCCGTCAGAAGCCGGAGACCGGCATGACGCTGGAGCTGCACTCAGACGACGGCCACGTGATGCAGGCCACCATCACCAGCATCGAGGGCGACACCGTGCACCTGGACGCAAACCATCCGCTGGCCGGAAAAACGCTGCACTTCGACGTGGAAATCTCCGGCGTGCGGGACGCCACCAAGGACGAATTGGAGCACGGCCACCCGCACGGGCCGGATGGGCATCACCACCACCATCCGTAGCGCTTTATGAGCGGTGCCGGTCAAGTCCGCGCGCGCCGCCGAGGTGAGCGTCGGCTGTTGGGGCTCAGTTGTTGGGGTGCACCCGGAAGCTGGTCGACACCGCGTTGAAGCCCCTGGTGTTGGGCTCTTCGATGCGGAAGGTGACGACCACCGGATCTCCGGCCACGATAGAAACGTCGTGAATGTTGGCGGCCACCGTGCGCACGCCATTGATCGGACGCGCGGCCGTGGGTGGCAGGCCGCTGGGCTGCGGAATGCGCCGATCGACGTCGAACGGCAACCCCTGATCCCACAGGTTTCCCTCCAGCCGGTAAAGCTGCGCGCGGGCCTCATCCCAGGTATAATAAACGTACTTCTGCCAGCGCAGGCCGCCAAACTCGCTCAGCACGACCGTGTCGTTGCTGAGCGACCGCGCGGATTCCATGGAGACGCCGGGCGGCTCCTGGGGAAATTCCTTGTTGGGGAAAACCTTGATGGACTGCTGGCTGGTCTCTGAGAGATCGCGCTCCAACAGGCGCAGGGAATTGAGCATGTCCGCCTCCATCCGCATGGACGCCCCGGGCCGCGCCGACTGCTGGCTGGATTGCACGTACAGCGTCATCGACGCGCCCAGAATCAGCGTGGTAAGGAACATCGCCACGACCATTTCAATGAGCGTTATCCCGGCGCGCCTATGGATCACGAGCCACGCCTCCGGTGATCGATACGCTTTTCGTATCGCCCTCGGACCAGGTCACCGTTACCGTGGCCAGGTCTCCGGAGCGAGAGACGTCGGCGGCCGCCGTTCCGCCGGAAAACTTCACTCTGGTGTTAAATACGCGAAAAATCTTGATCCCGCCAATCGTATCGATAAACGACTGGTCGGCAATCACCACCGGATTGCCGAACTGGGTCGCGCGCGCCTGGGCCAGGGCGTCCTGGGCGAGCCGCACCGCGCGCGTGTGATTGCGGCTCAAGTGCGCCCGCCGGTTGCTGGTGGGATAGGTGGCGGCCAGCGCGAAAAAGCCCAGCGTCAACAGGAACGTGGCCATCACGCACTCCAGGATGGTGAAGCCGCGCGCCTGCCTCATCGCGGCTGCGTCCAGTACGCCGTGCGATGCCAGCGGGTGGCGGACACGTGGAAGTCCTCAGCCGCAGTGTGCACGAAGGCGTGCGTGGCATACTCGTAAAAGCGGAAGGCCGTATTGTCCGCAGCCACCGAGCCGGAGCGGACCCAGGCGGCGCCCACGAAAAGCGGCGTCGTCATGGTGAGGCCCTTGCCCGCCACCAGAAGTCCCACCGCTTTTCGGCCCTGGACGGTCATCGTCCCGTCGGCCACCACCATCACGCCGGCCACGTTTTCGATCTCCTCACCGCTGGCCAGCACCGCCGGAAAATATCTCGCCAGCGCGGGAGGCAGCGCCTGGGCGCACTCAGCACCCATCTGCTCGAAGATTTCACAATTCGGGTTGGGCAGCTCGTGGCTCACAATCTGCGGCGGGTTGCCGGGAATAAAGCAGGTCAGGACGGACGCCGAAAAGGGGCATTGACGCGCCTGCATGGCCCCCTCATCCTGAAACGTGATTTCCTTCGTGTGGCTCATCCCGGCCTGCAGGTGCACGTCCCCGCCCGCGGTGATGACCGAGGAAATGGCCGTCGTCGTGTCCGGCTCGACGAGCGTGTCCACCGTGTTGCTCACGGTGAGAGATCCGTCCACAAAAACCGACGACTGAGCATCCATGTACAGGTGTCCGAGGACCGTGAGGCTGCCGCCCACGCGCAAAACGGTTTTCTCGCGCATCACGAGGTCGCCGGCGACGTACATCGACATGGGAATCTCGATGGCCTCTCCGGGCGGAACCACGAAGCCCTTTCCAACCTTGAGCAGATTGTCCGACACGTCCGTGCCATTCGGGACGACCAGCGTGGACACGTCAGACGACCCGGGATTGATCTGGTGCAGCGGCGTGCCTTCCGGACATGTCCCGGTAATGAGATCCGTGGTAGGGATGTTCTTGTGCAGACAATCGCGCAACTGCGCCAGTAAAAGACCCTTGTTGTCGAGATTTTTCACCATCTCTCCGCGCGCCCCGACGAGCAGCGCGTCGAAGTCCCCGGGCAGCGGGATGGGCGCGCCCGGCGTCGTCACGCCCCCGTACTTCAAGGAAACGCTGGTGGCGCCGCGCACCCGGCCGTTCATCACGTTGGATACCGTCACCTTGCCGCTCGCGCTCATCGCCACCGGCCGCCCGGTTTCCAGTTCGTCTCCACCCTGCCAGCCGCCGGTCGCGCGCACGTCAAACAGGCTGATGTTGCCGGAGGGTGCCAGGATTCCATACGGGAAATTGCCGCTGAAAATGCTGCCGTACACCGGGGCCGGGGCCGCCGCGCGCACGTACACCTGCGCGTGCCGCTGGGGAATCCTGGGCTGGTATCCACTCGCGGTCTTCTGCGGCTCATAGCCCTCCGAGGGATTGTACCCGCTGGGCCCGGGCACCGCCTGGTACTGCGAAGAGAGGATATCTCCGCCGTTGAATTCGCCCTCGATGAGGAGCGTCTCGTCAATGTCGCTGCGCGCGTGAAAACGAGCGATCACGCCACCGGGCCCGGGGATTCCTGCGTGCAGACCGACCAGGCCGCCGTCTTCGCACCCCTCCATGACGTCGGTGAGATCCACCATCAGGGCCTCGGCGCCTTCCCGGATCATCGCCCCGCGCTCGGCAATCTGCCCGATCCCGTGAAGCACCTGCTGCTGCTGGGCCAGTGCCAGGGTAAGCATCAGCATCCCCAGCATCAGGGACATGCAGACCGGCATGACGATGCCGCGGCGTCTCACAGCGTCATGCACACCCGCTTGACTTCCTCCAGGGTGACGACGCCGTGGGCCGCCTTGCGCAGGCCGTCTCCGAGCAGTGTCTCCATCCCGTTCGCGCGGGCCACCGAGACAATTTCGCTGTTGTCGGCGTTGCGCGCGATGAGCGCGCGGATGATTTCGTTCACTTCCAACACTTCGTAAAGCGCGGTGCGGCCGCGATACCCGGTGCGATGGCACGTGCGGCAGCCGGTTCCGGTAAACAGTCGAGGCGCGTCCACGCCGGCCTCGCTAAACATGGCGGCGGCTTCCTCGCTCAAGGGGACCTCCTCACGGCAGTCCTCGCAGATGCGCCGCACGAGGCGCTGCGCGATGCCGCCCAGCAGCGTGGACGCGATGAGAAAGCTCTCCACGCCGCGGTCGAGCAGGCGGGTGATAATGCCGGCCGCGTCGTTGGTGTGAATCGTGGAAAGGAGTAGATGGCCAGTGAGCGCGGCCTGCACCGCAATGGAGGCGGTCTCGTCGTCGCGTATCTCGCCAACCAGAATCACGTCCGGATCCTGGCGGAGAAATTCGCGCAGCGCGCGGGCGAAAGTCAGGCGCTTCTCGTCCTCCCGCGGCGCCATGTTGACCTGCACCTGGACGACGCCGTGCATGCGATACTCGATGGGATCCTCGACGGTGAGGATTTTCCGATCCGGCCGGTTGATGTCGGCCAGCGCCGCGTACAGCGTGGTGGATTTCCCGGAGCCGGTGGGACCGGAAACCAGCAGCATGCCGTGCGGCTGCTCAACCAGGCGGCGAAACGTGTTCAGGGTTTGATTCTCAAAGCCCAGGTCACTGAGCGTGAGGTGAAACGACCCCTTGTTGAGCAGGCGCATGACCAGGCTCTCGCCCTCCGGCACCGGCACGCAGCTCACCCGCAGGTCGAATTCCCGATCCGACACCCGCACGCTGATCCGTCCGCCCTGCGGCAGCATTTCTTGAGAAATGTCCATGCTGGCCATGATCTTGATGCGCTTGATAAACGCCGCCGCATCGCGCCGCGGCCAGCTGTCCATCAGGTGCAGGATGCCGTCGATGCGGTAGCGGAGCAGGACTTCGTTTTCGTAGGTCTCGATGTGAATATCCGAGGCGCGGATGGATATCGCTTCCTTGATCATCCGATCGACCGCCTCGATAGCCGGTCCGCGCACGTCCTCGAGTTGCAGCAACCGCGCCTGCTCCTCGCTCTGCACGAGGGACAGGGAATCGGAGTGATATTTTTTCTTCTCCAGCCACTCGATCCAGGGCACCTCGTGCAGGCGGGGGGGCAAGCGGTAGATGAACTCCAGCGCGAGATCGACAAGCACCGGTTCGGCCCGCATGAGGACTGGCTTGAGACCGTCCGTGGTGCCAAACGAGATCAGATCGAAAATGTGCAGGTCCGGCGCCTTGGCCGCCACGGTGATCTCGTTGCCGGCCCGCCGCCCGATGCACACCGCCTGCACCTTGCGGGCCAGCGGCTCCGGGAGGAGCATCCCCATCTCCCGGGAGAGCGGCATGGCGGCCAGATCCACCTGCGTGTAGGCGCCCTCGACTTCGAGCTCGTCCTCGTTGAGCCGGCGCGTGCGCGAAGGATCCCCGTTGGCGGCCTTTCCCTTGCCGAACCAGGGAAGCTTGAATCGCCCGGAATCGGATGCCTGATCGGGTGCGCTCTCCATGATGACCGTATCCCCCCCATCTTAACACGTAGGACGCCACCCATCAATGGCAGAATGAAACGTGGTGCTCCACGGCCGTAAGAGGCTTTCCAGAACCGAATTTGATCGCCTCCCGCGGGCCGTCGGCTGGACCTACCACTACCAGGACGGAGTGGCTGTCATCACGCCGCGGCACGCTCCGCAGGCGGCCGTGCGAAACCTGGCCTCGGCGGGGGGCGTCCCCGACCGGAGCCTCGTAACGCCGGCCCCGGCCGACCTCGATGCCCTCTGCACCGCCTTTGCCGCCGCCTTCAGCGGCACGCCCGAGTACGCGGGCTCCAGGCCGGACGAGGTGAGGCGGTCCGGACGCGACTCCCTGTGCACGTGGCTGGCCGGGCGGCGAGGAGAGCCGCGCCCCGAGTCGCGGGCCCTGCTCGACGACGGCCGCCTCCGGGGGGCCATTCTGCTGGTGCAGACGCGCACCGGCCCGCACGTTGACCTGCTGTTCGTGTCGCCCACCGCGCAGCGCAGGCATTGCGCGACGCGCCTGATGGAAACGGCCTTCGCTCTGCTGCGGGACGCGGGGTGCCACACGCTCACCAGCAGCTACGACCTCAACAACCGCGCGAGTCGGGATTTTCACTGGCGGCTCGGCTTCGAGGACCTTCCGGACACGGAAACCGAGCGCCTGCGGCGCGGCCATGCAATCTCCGAGAGGGAGCGTCGGCAGTCGCTTGGCAACCTGTCCCCGGAGGAAGAGGTGGGTATGCTTGCCGCCATCGGACTGCACGAACACACCCTGGAACGCCTTCGGGAGCAGGGCCTGGAAAACCATTTCCGCCTCGCTGAAATCCTGGCGCCGGCCCGCATTTCCGACCCGGTGCAGCCGATTGCCGGCTACATCTGATTCTGGTAGGCGCTGGAAATCCCGAGAATCGGCAGCAGCACGCCGAGCACGAAAAAGCAAACCAGCGCGCCCACAAAAATCACCATGGCCGGCTCCAGCAGTGAGGTCAACGCGGTAATGGCCGCCTCCAGCTCGTCCTCGTAGTATTCCGCGACGCGCTCGAACATCACGTCGAGGGTTGCGGTTTCCTCGCCAACGGTCACCATCTGTACGAGGAGCGGGGGAAACAGGGCGATTTTCGCCAGCGTGGTGGAAATTCGGCTGCCGCCGCGGATATTTCGCGAAACCCGCATGATGGAGCGCGACACCATCTCGTTGCCGGCCGCGCCGGCCACGTGATGCAGACTCTCCAGCAGCGGCACGCCGCTCTTGATGAGCACTCCGAAAGTCCGGCAAAACCGCGCGATGGCGGCCTTCTGGATCATGTCGTGCGCGAACGGAAAGTAGAATTTCGCGGAGTCGATGGCGAAGCGGCCGGCGCTGGTCCGGCCCAACAGGCGATAGGCCACCACCATCGCCACAAACAGCGTGGCAACACCGCCAACCACATAGGGGTTGGTGACCAGATCGGAAAGGTCAATCAAGAACTGGGTAATGGGATAATCGCGGCGGATGTTGAGCCCGGCCCCCTCAAAAATCGGACGGAACTGGGGGAGCAGAAACGCCACCAGCGCGTATACCAGAAAACACGAGAACGCCAGCACGAAAATCGGATAGGCCATGGCCGAGCGTACCTTGCGGCGCAGCGCCATGTCCTTCTCCATCACGTCGGCAAGACGCCGCACGGTGACGTCGAGCGAGCCGCTCGCCTCCCCCACCCGCACCATGCTCAGGTACAGATCGTTGAAGGTTCCCTTGTGCCGCGCGAGCGCGTCGTGCAGGCTGGTCCCCTGCTGGATGGTGGTGGACACGTCGGTGAGAATACGCCGCAAGCGCTGGCTGGAGGACTGCTGCAGCAGTGTGCCCAGCGCGCGCAGCAGCGGGAGCCCGGCGGTCAGCGTGGTGGCGAACTGGCGGGTGAAGAATACCAGCGACTGCTGGGGCACGCCGAACGGCTCGAATGCAAAGCGGATACGCCGGGCGCCGGCCGGGAGTACCTCCTCGGGAGCCACCGCCGGCCGCAGGTCGACAATCTGGAAGCCCTTGGCGCGCAGCGCCTCCATGCAGGCGGACTCGTCCGCGACCACGCTGACGCCGACCTGCATCTTGCCGTCAGGGTCGATGACGCGGTATTCGAAGTCGGGCACGGGGCCATCTTCTCTTTAACTGTCGGCGATTCCTCGACGGATGAGCCGATTGAATCGCCGTATGCAACCCAACCCTGGAGCTATAGTCCCCCAGGAGTCGAGCGCCCGCGCTTGAATCTGATCGCAAAGGGGGTAACATGATGACCTTTCTGACGACTCGACGAACGCTGGCTCTCTGCTCGGTCGCCGCCCTGGTGCTGGCGCTGGGATTTCCCGCCCAGGCGGACGACGCGGTGCTCCGCCAGGGCACCGAGGTGGTGGTCCGCCCGGCGCGCGATCTGCGCAGCGACCGCGAGCAGAGCGGCGATACGGTGGAATTTGTGGTGGACGCGCCGGTCCGGGTGGGCACCGCGACGCTGCTGCCGGCCGGCGCCACGGTGCTGGGCGTAGTGACGCGGGCAGTGGACTCCGACGACGGCTGGCGCCCCGGCGAACTGCGCGTCGCGGTGGTCATCGGTCGCGCCGCGGACGGCCGCTGGGTAGGCCTGCGCGCCGAGCCCGCGGCCAGTGGGGGTGACGGCGACGACTACACGCCGCCGGTGGTGGGTGCGATTGCCGGCGGGAGGTACTCCGCCGTTGTGGTCGGCGGCTACATCGCGGCCGCTATCCTGGTGGGTGAGTGAGGAAGAGGCGGTGATTCCGGCCAGTGCTCCGATCAAGGTATACGTACGCCAGGACTTTCCGCTGACGCCAGGTCCTGCTCCAGCCGTCACCACTGCGAAAGTGTCCGGCCAGGTGACCTGCCGCCGGATCGACGAGGACGGCCGTGCCGTGGAGGCAAGCAACACGTTCCAACCGCATGCGCCGCGCATCTTCACCTGGTTTCAGGTCGCCCCCGTGGCTTGGGATCGCGTGCTGGAAGTGCAGTGGCTCAGCGGCGACCGCGCCGTGCAATCCACCTGGTGCATCGTGCCCGCCGATCAGGCCCGGGGATGGTCCGTGCTGCGTCGCCCCGAGTCCGGCGACTTCTCCGCGGGGCCCTGGAAGGTCGTGGTGAAGCAGGACGGGGCCGTCCTCTCCGAACAGGAGTTCCGCGTCACCGAGTGAATCGCCGAGGGCGAGCGTTTCGCGAGGAGCCGAGCCGGCGGGCCGTCGCGCGAACGCCTGCCCGGGCCAATTGAGGCGAGGAGAATGCCATGGAAACAGTGGTGTTGATTACCGGCGCCGATGGCGGCCTCGGCGGGGCAGTGACCGACCGATTTCTCCAGGGTGGGGCGACGGTGTTCACGGTGTCGCGGAAGGCCGCGCCAGCCGAACATCCTCGTCGCTTTGCGGTGCAGGCGGACCTCACTTCGGGCGAGGACGCGAAAGCCGCTGTACAGGCCGCGTTGGATCAGGCCGGGCGGCTCGACGTCCTGGTTCACCTGGTTGGAGGATTTGCCGGCGGCAGCCGAGTGGAAGAAACCGACGACGCCACCTGGAACGGCATGATTTCCCTGAATTTGAACGCGGCGTTTCACATCATGCGCGCCGCCCTGGTTCCCATGCGGGCCGCAAGGCGCGGGCGGGTGATTGCCGTCGGTTCCCGGACCGGCCTGGATCTCGCCGCGGGATATGGGGCCTACGGCGTTTCCAAGGCGGCCCTGCACGCGCTGGTCAAGACGGTGGCGCTGGAAAACCGCAATCACAAGATCACGGCGAACGTCGTGATGCCCAGCGTCATCGACACGCCGGCCAATCGCGCCGCGATGCCGGACGCGGACCACGCGAAGTGGGTGGCGCCGTCCTCGCTGGCATCCGTCATCCACTGGCTGGCCTCAGACGAGGCCGCCGAGGTGAGCGGCGCGCTGATTCCGGCCTACGGGCGGGCTTAGGGGGTGTTGACAATCACCGCACTCCTGCGGACGCCACTCTGGGCCGACCTCTTGGTCCTCCGCGACTGCGCTCCTCAACGTACCCGAAAGTACGCCTGCGGTGCTCGCTTGTGCGGACCGGCGACTTCGACTCCAGCCTGACGTCCTCGCTACGAGCCGCGAATGTCAACACCCCCTAGTGGCGCGCGACACAGCAACGTGCCACGGCCGCACCCACGTGGAAAGTTCACAATCTGGACACCCGCGGGACCACCCGTCCGGCTAAGATGCCGAGGATGAAACTCCGTCCTTGCGCGGCGGCCGCCGCGCCTGTTCCGCCTCCAGCCCTGTCGCCCGCACGCCAGGATCCGTCGCCGACGGATCGGGTCACGCTTGCCGGACCACAATCCGCGGACCTGCGCCTGGCCGAAGCACGCCAGGCGGCAACCGAGGAGGCGATCTCCCTGCAAGCCAAGGTCGGCGAGCACGTGCCCGGTGACCTGCTGGTCAAGATCTGCAGCGGCAGAAGCGACGAGACGGCGCGCGCCCTGGCCGCCGATTTCGGCTTCGTGGTGTCGGAAAAGTTCTCCATCCCGGAGTGCATGCGTGAGAAGTTCGGCGGCGAGCTGTTCCTGCTCAAGACGCTGGGGCGCGCCAGCACGTCGGAGGGGATGGCAATCCTGGGGCGCTCGCCATACGTCGACTACGTGGTCGCCAACCAGATCCTCAAGGCGGTCGACACGCGCGTCCCCAATGACCTCGACGAGCGGCTCTGGGGCCTGCGCAACAGCACCACGCCAGGCGCCGACATCCACGCCGCCGACGCCTGGGGAATCAGCACCGGCAAGCGCGAGAACGGGCCCGTCGTGGCCGTCATCGACAGCGGCATCGACTACGCGCACCCGGATCTTGCCGCCAATATGTGGCACAATCCCGACGAAGACGCGCCCGACCGCCATGGCGTCAACTTTGTGGGCAACACCCCGGACCCGATGGACGACAACCACCACGGCAGTCACGTGGCCGGCACCATCGCCGCGGAGGGCAACAACGGCCGGGGCGTGGTCGGAGTCAACTGGCAAGGGCGCCTGATGGCGCTGAAGTTTCTCAGCAATAAGGGACGCGGCAGCACGGCCGACGCCATCCGCAGCGTGCTGTACGCCTCCGCGCACGGCGCCCGCCTGACCAACAACTCGTGGGGCGGCGGCGGCTTCAACGAAGCGCTCCAGGACGCGCTGCGCGCCTCCCCTGCCTTGCACCTGGTGGCGGCCGGCAACGATTTTTCCGACAACGACCGCAATCCGCGCTATCCCGCCTCGTACCTGCTCGACAACATGGTCGTGGTGGCCGCCTCGGATCGGCGCGACGAAAAGGCGTCGTTCTCCAACTGGGGCCGCCGCACGGTGGATCTGGCCGCGCCCGGTGAGGGGATTTATTCGACGACGCCCGGAAATACTTACGAGACGCTCTCCGGAACTTCGATGGCCACGCCGCACGTGGCCGGGGTGGCGGCGCTCATCGCGTCACAATATCCGGGCATCAGCAACGCCCAGATCAAGGCTCGGCTCACCCACAGCGTCGATCACGTGGAGGCGCTGCGCCCCCTGGTGATAAGCGGCGGGCGCCTCAACGCATTCCGCGCGCTGGAAAACGACACCGTGGCGCCGGCCGCGCCGGGCGACCTGCGCGGGCTGCAGGCCGGAATCTCCACGGCGACCGTGGGCTGGACCGCCAGCGGTGACGACGGGCGGGCCGGCACCGCGTCCACCTACGAGCTGCGCTTTTCCGAGGCGCCGCTCGACGAGGGGAATTTCGCGGCCGCCACCCGAGTGGACGCGCGCTGGCCGTCGCCCGCCGGGACCGCCGAGCGGGCCGACGTCGAGCTGGTGCCCTCCGCGCAGCCGCGCACGCTGCACGTCGGGCTGAAGGTCTACGACAACGTGGGGAATGCGTCTGGGCTGGTCACGGCGCTGGTCAACGTGCCGGCGGCACGGGTCGTGTTCGAGGACAAGATGGAGAACGGCACCGCCAACTGGAGCCCGGAGATTCCCTGGGGGCTGGTGGACGAGGCGGCCCACGGCAAGGTCTGGGCCAGCAGTCCCAACGGGCTCCAGGACAACGCCGCCAACACTTCGCTGCTCAGCCGGCCCATCGACCTGGGCGGTGTCCGCAATCCGCAGCTGATTTTCAACGCCCGCTGGGATCTCGAAAAAGGCTACGATTTCCTCAACGTGGAGCTTTCCGACGACGCCGGCAAGACGTGGACCGTGCTCGGCCGCCACACCTTCTCCACCGACTGGCACAAGGAGATGCACGACCTCTTCGCGTGGCAGGGAAAACAGGTGGTGGTGCGCTTCCGCGTGGAGACCGACCGATCCGTGCAGTCGCGCGGCGTGCGGCTTGACGACGTGGTGGTGGCAGGTTCGGGCGCGCAAAAATAGAATACCCTTCAGCATGCAGCCGCTCGCCCCGCAGGCTCCCCTTGAGAATCCCGTCGGTCAGGGCGGCACGGTCGTCGTGCGCCAGGGCAGAATGCACTCCGAGAAGCGCTTCGTGCTGCGCGAGACCCTGCGCGTGGCCGACCTCGGCGGGTTGCTGCGGGCACGCGCCTATCGCCTCGCCCGAGAGATGGGCGCCCTGCGGGTGGCGATCAAGACCACCTTCATGATGGGATACTCGCGGCGCGACCTCTCACCCATCGTCGACCCGGTCGTGCTGGGAGACCTCCTGGCCATCCTCGCCGAAGCCGGCCTTTCCCGAGTTTCGGTCGTGGAAGCCCCCAATTTCTACGGCGCCCACTTTCAGGGCCGAGCCGTGCAGGACGTGGCGACCTATTTCGGGATCGGCTCGGTCGTCGACGCCTCGCGCGACCAGGAAGGCGGCGTGTGCCGCAGTTGGCGCGACGCGGATTTTCGCATCGTGCTGGGCAAGATGCGCAGCCATCCGGTCGACGGGGCCAGCCTGTGCATTGCCGCGCTCGACGGCATCTGCGAGGCACCCCGCGGATTGTCGCCGGACACAGCGGCGATATCGCGCGTCCTGGCGGAGTGCCCGCCTCACTTCGCAGTGTTGGACGCTTACGAAAATTGCCCGGATTCCGTGGTCGGGCTGATGGCCTGCCGCAAGCCAAAGCATCCGCTGCGCTTCTACGCCGGAGACGACGCGCTCACGGTGGATCTGGTGGCGGCCTCGCACATGGGAATTTCCGATCCACGGGCGATTCCGGTCTTGCGGCAGGCGGTGGATCGCTTTACTGGCAAACTGGGCGTCAATGGCGTGGACGAGGTGATTTCCCAGTGGCGGCATCTGGGAGAAGATCACCTGTCGGCCCTGCTCGGGCGGCTCGCGGCATCGCTCTCGCCGGCCGAGGCCGCGCGCCAACCGCTGGTCGTGCCGCAGATGGACCCGTGCGAGTTTCCAACCCGCGGCCGGCCCGCCGCATGGCTCCTGATCGGGCGCCGCGTGCTGCAGAAAGTGCTGGGTCTGGAACCGCCGGCGTGAGGGCCCATCCGCGCTCAAGAGATGCAACCGAGAGAGTCCTGGGGCTGATGGGCACGCTGGTCCAGAGGAGAGCGGGCGGGTGGACGGGTAAACCCCGTCCATGCGCTACTTTGTCACCGGAGCCACGGGTTTCATCGGCGGACGCGTCGTCCGCCAGCTGCGCGAGGCGGCCCACGAGGTCATAGTGCTGGCCCGCGACCCGGTGTCCGCGCGCGAGCTGCAAGCGCTGGGCGCCGACGTGCGGGCCGGAGACATCACCGACCGGGAGAGCCTGCGCGCCCCCATGGAAGGCGTCGACGGCGTCTTCCACCTGGCCGGCTGGTACAAGCTGGGCGTGCGCGACACGCGGCCCGGCCAGCGCATCAACGTGGACGGGACGCGCAACGTGCTGGAGACCATGCGCGACCTGGGCATCCCCAGGGGCGTGTACACCAGCACCGTGGCGGTGTTTTCCGACACGCACGGCAAGATGGTGGACGAGTCCTACCACTACGACGGGCCGCACCTCAGCGAGTACGATCGCACCAAGGCGGCCGCCCACTACGAAGTGGCCGATCCGATGATCCGCGCCGGGCTCCCCCTGGTGATCGTGCAACCGGGGCTGGTGTACGGCCCCGGCGACACCAGCTCGGTACGCACCGCGCTGGTCAAGTATCTCAAGCGGCAGCTCCCCATGATGCCTACTGGAAGCGCGTACTGCTGGGCGCACGTGGATGACATCGCGCGCGGGCACGTCCTCGCCATGGAGAAGGGCAAGCCCGGCGAGTCGTATATCATCGCCGGGCCTCGTCACTCATTCGTGGAGGCCATGGAGATGGCCTCGCGCATCAGCGGGGTCCCGGCGCCGGGCGTGCGGGTGCCGCCCGCGGTGTTGCGGATGCTGGCCGGCGTGATGGGATTGGTCGAAAAATTCGTGGCAGTTCCCGAGGAGTACACGGCGGAGTACCTGCGGGTCAACGCCGGAGTCACCTACCTCGGGGACAACGCGAAGGCGCGGCGCGAGCTGGGATACGATCCCCGCCCGCCGGAGGAGGGGCTCCGCGAGACACTGCTTCACGAGATGCACCTGCTCGGGATGAAGCCGCCGGTTTAGGCTTTTTTTCAGCGCCCGCCGCTAGCATGGCGGGGATGATACCCGCACTCTCGGTACTCGCCACCGCAACGCCGCCGGCGGCCACGACGGTCCCCACCCGGGACGAAGCGGCCGACGTGATCGACGCCTACGTACGCGACAATCGCTCGCAGCGCGTCCGCATGGGCGTCACCGGGGGCCTCGTGCAGGCTGGGCTCACGGCCGGCGCCGCCGTACTGGGGGCGGCCTTTGGGACGCCAGGCGTGGTGACCGGCACCGTGGCCGGCGCGCTCGGCGGGATTGCGGTCGGCATCCACAACGCGCGCAAGTACAACCAGGGCAAAGTAGTTTTCATGACCGCGTGTTTCAACTGGATGATGGGCGGATTCGGCGCGCTCGTCTCGGCCGCCAGCGCAATGGAGGCTGACATGGCGGCAGGCTTGCTGGTGGCGGTGGGGACGGCGGCGCTGGCCGGCGTGCTCAGCGCGGCCTTCCGCTCGTCGCAGATCGTGGAAGCGCGGGAAAAAATGCAGGACCTCCGCCAGTGCGTGGAGCGCGCCATCGAGGTGGAGCATCTCGTCCTGGAGAACGCAAAAAATGCCGAGCGCGCGAAGCAGCCCGGCGGCAAGGTGGAGGTCTCCGAAGACTTCGTCGTGGTTGGCGGCGTGAAAGTGCCGCAGCGCGAATGAACGCGCCGGGAGCAATTGTCTGGACTTCAGGTGGATCTGATCCAGGGGGGGTCACCTTCAGCGCCGCCCCACGCGTCGCCACCGTTGCGGCGCCCGACCGCCTGCGCCAGACGCTCGATCGTCTCGACGCCATGGAAAAGTCCCTGGACGGCTTTGACTTGAAGTTGGCGCGCCGCAAGAGCACGGCAGCCATCACCGCGGCCGGCCTGGCGTGCACGACCGTCGGCCAGCTCGCCCACGCATTCTTGCCCGCCACCGCCGCGCTGGGCGTGAGCGCGGCCGTTTCTCTGGGAATTGCCGCGGCCACCATGGCCGGGGTCAACGAGATCATGCACGGCGTCCGCGACAAGGGGATGCTGGGGGGAGCCGCGGTCCTGACCTTCTTCAATGGCTTCGCCTCCCCGGGAGCGGCCAACGACTGGGGCACGCTGGGCGCCGTGGCCGTGGGCGCGGGGATGGCGCTCCTCGCCGGATTTGCCTTCGGGCACGCCGTGGAAACCAACCACCACGGGCTGGCGGCGCGCATCGAGGAAGCGCGCGAGCTGGGAGCGCGGCTAGACGCCTATCAGGCGCAGCACGCCGAGCTGGAGAAGCGAATGTCGACGGCCCCTTCCGCGTAGGGGAACCCGAGCCGGCCACGAAGCCCTTTTTGAAGGGTCAGTAGAATGGATACCACAGCTCAAGTTGCCGCGCTTCCTCACGTGGTCATCATCGGCGCCGGCTTTGGCGGTCTGCAAGCAGCCAAGGCGTTTCGCAAAAAGCGCGTTCGGGTCACCATCATCGACCGCACCAACCACCATCTCTTCCAGCCCCTGCTCTACCAGGTGGCCACCGCCGGCCTCTCGCCCGCGGAAATTGCGGCGCCGGTGCGCGCCATTTTGCGCGGGCAGAAAAACGCTACGGTGTTGATGGGCATGGTGACAAAAATCGACATGGGTGCGCGGCAGGTCATACTCGATCACGGGCATCGCAAGGTCACTTACGATTATTTGATCCTGGCCGCTGGCGGCAGCACGTCGTATTTCGGCCACGACGACTGGGCCGCGGTGGCCACCGGCCTGAAGACTTTAGACGAGGCCACGCTCATCCGCGAAAAAGTGCTGATGGCCTTCGAGATGGCGGAGAAGGAAGTCGATCCCCAACTGCGCGAGGCGCTCATGACCGTCGTCGTGGTGGGGGGCGGCCCGACTGGCGTGGAAATGGCCGGCGCCATGGCGGAGCTGGCGCGCTTCACCCTGATCAAGGATTTTCGCAATATCCATCCAGAAAGCGCGAAGGTCATACTGATTGAGGCCGGCGACCGCCTGCTGGGCGTGTACACCGAGGATCTCACATCGTACACCGAAGAAAAGCTGCGCAAAATGGGCGTGTACGTGCGGGTAAACACGAGAGTGACGAATATCGATGCAGGCGTCGTGGAAACCTCCGGCGGAGTCATCCACGCGGCCAATACCATCTGGGCGGCCGGCGTGGCCGGAAACCCGCTGGCGAAAGACCTCGGAGTGCCAACCGACCGCGGCAGCCGGGTCATTGTGGATGCCGACTTGCGCTTGCCCGGACAGGAGCGCGTGTATGCCATCGGCGACTTCGCGCACTACGAGCATCCCCACACCTACGGCGGAAAGATGATTCCCGGCTTGAGCCCGCCGGCCATTCAGCAGGGCGACCATGCGGTGAAAAATATTTTACTGCAGATGGCCGGCAAGCCGACCGAAAAATTCCAGTACAGCGACCTCGGCAGCATGGCCACCATCGGGCGCTCCGCCGCGGTGGCGGACGTGCACGGCTTCCACATGAAGGGATTTATCGCGTGGATGGCCTGGCTGTTCATCCACCTCATCAAGCTGGTCAGCTTCCAGAGCCGCGTGGTGGTGCTGATGCGCTGGGCGTATTCCTACTTCACCTGGTCGCGCGGATCGCGGCTCATCATGCGCTCTCCGGCGGAAGTCGTCGCGGATACCCGTCTGGCGGCGGACGTCGAGCTGGGCATCGAGCCGCCGGAGGCGCCGGTCCCCTTCGAGTCGCTTCGCGAAGTAGTCAAGGAGGACGAAGGCGTGGCGTGGCCGGGCCCTCCCTGGTCGTCTACTTCTTGAACGCCACGGCGGACGCGCGTCCGTTGCCGCTGGGAGAGGACTCGCCGGCCACGGTTACCACGAAGTTTTCGCCCTCCCATTTTTGCGCGTCCAGCCAGTAGAAAGTGAAAATAACCAGCGTGCCCACCGGCAGCTCGGTGCTGGGGAGATCGAAGTAATATACGCCGAGCTTGCTGTCCACTACTTCGTTTTCGTGCTGCGTGGCCCAGTTGTCGGTGGTCCACTTCACCCGCCCCCGCGCGAGGGTCTCGATGCGCAGCGTGCGGCCCGCTGGCAGCGTGCGGGCTTTGCTGTTGAAACGCCAGAGCTGCAGCCGCGAGGCGACTTTATCTTTCTGATAGCGGGCCACTGGGTGGGGCGGCATGTCGAACACCCGGCCGTCGTGCAGCGAGCGCCGCAGCTTCACGTACTCCGAGTGCGCCCAGACCAGGGGCATGGCCGAGCCGGCCGGCTGTCCAAAATACAGTTCCTGGGACGGAATATCGTCCGCGTCCCACACCTGCTCCGGGATCAATCCGCCTGGATTGGCGAATCCCTCCAGCGCGCGCATCAGGCGGCGCGCCTCGTCAACGCGGCCGGCCGCAAGCTCGTAGTGCGCGCGCTCACCGGTGAGCAGCGGCCAGGGCCTCCCCTGCCCCCAGCCGTCAAACGGGAGACCGTCCGGATGCTCGCCGTAGCCGTCGTCGTTATAGCGGTACCAGCATGGGCCCTGGGGCAGCTCCTTGCGCAGGGTCGCGTCGATGACTTTCACCGTGTTCACGATGCGCGGATCGTCCGCGGCGCGCAGTCCGAAACGCACCAGGGCGAGCGCGTCGGGGCTCACGATTTCAGTGGCCAGCCGGTTGTCGACGCCGCCCGAGCGGTTCTTGATGGGTACGAAGCCGTCCAGCGGCGACGCGGCGTCAGCGGTTTCTGGCGGGGCGATGCGCACGTAATATCCCTGGACGCCCACTTTCTTTGAGAGCGCCGTGTCAGTTGCGTACACCCAGCGCTCGATGCTGTCGTTCCAGAAATCCGCCGTCTCGCGCAGAAACGGCGCCAGGTCAGCTTCGCCCCACTGCTCGGCGAGATCGGCGGCGACCAGCAGCGCGGCAATTTCCACGGCAAGGGTGAAGGGAGAATAGCCGGCGTCTTCTTCCCAGCGGTCCTCCTGGGTGACCGGCCCGTTGCGCACAAGAAACGAGGCGCCGCGCCGCACCATGTCCCAGAGGTGGCGGAGGCGGTCGTCGGTAAGGATCAATTCCCTCCGGGCAAGGTCGATAAGCAGGATGGGGAATGCGGCCTCGTCAAGCTGCGTGCCGCCCCAGTAAGGCCTCCCGTCGATCCACATGTTTTGCGGCCAGTGGCCGTCGGCTTCCTGGGTCACGTGCAAATAGCGCAGCACGCGGTGCACGTCGTCCACGGCGCCGGCCGCGATCAGCCCGCCCACGCTTTCCACCAGGTCGCGCGGCCAGACGAGGTGATACCCGCCCAGGTCGTCGTCGCTCTTGCTGAACCCCCAGGGGATGGAAAGGCTGGCGATGAAGGCGCCCGGAAAATTCTTTGCTTCGTGCGTGCGGATGACCGCCATGCTGGTCCGATAAAGGTCGCGCCCGCCGTCCCCGGGTGGAATCACGCGCAGCGAGGACTGCCAGTCGCGCCACGGCTGGGCGAATTTCTGCAGTGCGTAGTCGAGGTCGTGCAGCAGGCTGGAGCGCGCGTTGTGGCCGGCCTCCATGGCATTGTTGCCAAAAGAGATGCAGATGGTGCCGGTGCCGTCTTCCGGAAGAATGATCTCGGCGCAGAGCGCCACGTTTCCATTTTCCGCGCGCTGGAAACACGGCGTGAGATCGTGATTGTTGCTCAGCGACTGCCAGCCGTCGCTCTTGCCCACGAAACCGGCGCTGTTCGGCCCCAACGGCTGCTGCGAGGCCAGGGCCAGCGCCAGGCTGCCGCGCTCGGCAAAGAGCATGGGCACGCCCTTGTAGTCGCCCACAAAGGCGGTATTTTCAAAGCCGCGGTTGCCCAGGTGCGGCGAGAGCAGGACGAAAACGCGATAATCGCGCAGCGCGCCGATGAGCGGGATGAAGCGGAAACGGAGCATCACCGTGGGGCGGTTCTGGTCGGCGAAAATCTCCTTCTCGATGCGATAGCGGCCCTGCGCGCAGGTGTTGTGCAGGCGGAAGGCGGGGACGCCGTCCTCGATGGCCTGCACCTCGTGGCGCAAATGCCGTTTTTCTTCGGAGAAAAAACCGTCCGGCCCGAGCACGAGGAAGCCGCAGTCGCGCGTGCAGGCGCGGTCCACGCGGGGAAAATACACCTCGTTGAGAATCCCGTGGCTGATGGTGTACCACACCTGGCTTTGCGCGCTGAGAGCGGTGCCCACACCACTCTTCGCCGAGGACGTCCAGCGGGGCTCCATGCCCGGCCAGCCGGGCGCGTCGGGTAAAATCATGCGGTGCTCTTTGGGCGCCCGGGCCACGCGCCCCTGCGCGGGGGAAGAAAAAATTCCCCGCGGTCCGACGGGCCGTGCGCGCCGTCGGTACGGGGAATTCCCTGGGTTTCTATCCGGTTGTGAAAGGCGGTTCCCGGGCGGAGGGCCGGCCAGGGGCGCCGAAGACGACTCCCGCCCCGGGGGCCGGTATTCTCGGGCGCCGCGCGAGCCAACCAGCGAGCGGCGTTCCGGTGGCGTCCGGGTGGAGAGGGGACGCACGCGTACCGGAAGATATCCCGACCGGCGATGTTGGGCGGCCCTCCGCCGCGGGTGGCATCAGCTCCTTTCGCATGAATTCCTGGTCGCGGCGCCCGCCGCTGTTTTCGTCTGGCTTTCGTGATGAACTCTGACTCCGGCGCGTTCCGCCGGCCTCACCGGGGTGCGCGCCCTAGTAGCCTCGCACGCGGTACACGGTCCACCGCGTTCCCTTCCAGATGTAGATCTTCACGTTGCGCACCCCCGCGATTCTTCACGGGATCCTTTCAATGGTGTCCGCGGTGTCCCGGAAGGTTCGTTCCGCGCTCGCCGCATTCATAATGTAGCACATGATGACTTATGTGTCAAGGGAGTTTCTCTTTTGTGCCGTCTTATGCCGTTGCGAAACCGAGGCCGTCGGAATGCACACCGAGGCGTTGGCCCCCCACCGTGCGGTCAGCGACACGCTACCATGCGCGGTGTCCGTGGCTGACACGCTACCATGCGCGGTGTCCGTGGCTGACACGCTACCATGCGCGGTGTCCGTGGCTGACACGCTA
>VGFD01000037.1 GCA_016868975.1 Armatimonadota bacterium
TGTTTTCGAGGTTGATGATTTCTCCCTCGACGAACGCCTGCTCAGACTTGGCGTCCTCGTACTCGGAGTTTTCACCGATTTCGCCGAACTCCTTGGCCTGGCGGATGCGCTCGGCCACTTCCCGGCGCTGGTGCGTCTTGAGGTGCTCCAGACGTGCTTCCAGCTTGCGGAAACCGTCGCGGGTCAGGGTGACTTCTTTTTGCGTCTCAGCCATTTTACTCAGCACTCCTCCAAAGTGTACACCAAAAGTTCCTACTCGAGTTCGCCAAGGCACAACCTTGACGGGAATTTTTGGTGTAAATATTCCACGCGCGGCCGGAGATCCAGCCGCCGTATGAGATTCAAATAATCGTCGCTGGTGGCGTCGTCCCAGTCCTTGTCCAGGAGCACCAGCATGGCCGCCTCCAGCACGTTGGTGCCGAAGGAGCGGCCCTTGAGATCCGGCGTGGTGGCCACCAGCCAGGCCACGCCGCGCGCCGCGAGGTCTTCGACGTCGGCCGGGGTCACGGTGTTCGTCACGATGACTTTTCCGTCCAGCCGGGCCGGCATGTACTTGCGGATGAAATGGTAGTCGCCGGCGATGATGTCCGCGTCGTGGTAATACGCGGCGTATTTTTCGTCGGGCGCGGCGTCTTGCTGCTTGCCGATGGGATACAAGAAGCCTATCGGCATCTTGCAAAGCTCGGGGAGGAGCCTGTCGGCCCAGTCGGCCAGCTCGTCCAGGCTGTGGATGGGCTGGTTGCGATCGAGCGCGAAAATGAGGTCGCCGTACGTCATGTGGGCGCCGGCCTCAACGAAGGCCTCAGCCATGCCGAAGCGGTCCATGCCGGAAACCATCAGCACCTTGCGGCCCTGAATCGGAATTTCCGGGTGATGCCGGGCCAGCAGCTTGATGATTTCCCGCTCGAGGGAATTTTTCAGGCCGCTGCCGTCGACCACGCGGGTTTTCTGAACCGCGTTTTTCAGGCGCAGGCCGTCGCGCAGCGCGAAACGGTCGCGGCGCGAGTACAGGTAGATATCGACGCCGCCCAGTCCGATAGCGTCCACCGTGCCGTCAAGGGATTTGAGGAGATCGAGCGCCTGCTTGAAATTCCCATCGGTGCCGCGCCGCGAGATGTGGAAGTGGCGGTCGAGAAGATCCACTTCGACTTCGTGGTCGCGGCGGCTCGATCCCAGACTGACGCTGACCACGGTTGCCGTGCGCTGATCGGTGATCATACGACCCCTTCGCGGAAGGAGTACACCGGGGGCACGCCCTTGCGCCGCAGCCGGGCGGCCTCGCGCACCGCGCCGATCTCGTCGTCGGTCACCACGCGGTCGAACGAGCGCAGGCCGGCCAGCTTGAAGCCGTGCTTGTCGGCCAGCCGGGAAATTTCCTCGACCTGCTCGATCTTGATGCCGCGGCCCAGCGTGTAATTTTCGTAGCGCCCTTCCAGGGCGAGAATAATGGTTTCCGCCATGCAGGCCAGGGAGACGCCCTGCGGATATCCGAAATCAAATCCGAAGTCGGGATTTTTCCCAGGCACTTCGGCAAGCCCGCCTTCGATTACCAGAACGTCGGGGCGAGCGGTGGCGACTTCGCGGCACACGTCGTGCGGCAATGACACGTCGCAGACCAGCGCGCCGGGCTTTAAGTCGTCGGGGCGGATGATGTTTCCGGTGCTGGAGGTGGCGGTGATGACGATGTCTGAGTCGCGCACGCCGGGCGCGATCTCGGTCTCGATGTCGCACACCTTTCCGCACTCGGCACGAATCACTTCGGCCACGTTGCGCAAGCGGCCGGCGTTGCGGGCCACCAGCGTCATGTGCTTCACCTTGCGGGCGATGAGGCGCGCGCACACGCTGCCGATGGAGCCGGAGGCGCCCACCACGGCGGCGCGGCAGTCCTCGAGATTCATCCCCAGGCGGCGGGCGCCTTCCAGCGCGCCTTGCAGCGACGTGGCAATGGTGTACGAGTTGCCGCTGGTGACGGCGATCTTGCCCTCCAGCCGGTCGGCCAGCGTCTGGCCGGCATCCCCGACCACCGAGGTGTAGCCTCCCAGGCCCACGATGCGCGCGCCGTTGGCGTGTCCCAGGCGGGCGGCGGCGAGGACCTTCTCGTAGACCTGCTCGCGGGGGAAGTCGACGAACTGCGACGGGAGCAGCGGCACCAGGGAGAACCAGCCTTCGGCGCGCTTGCCGGTGGCGGACTCGATGCCGGTCACGTGGGACACGATGTTGGAGGGCATCCACTCCAGGACTTTCTTGACCAGCGTCTCGCGCTTGTTGGCCGCCTGCGGCTCGTAGCGGATGACGTCGCGCATGTCCAGCGGGTGGATCAGGAAGACGAAGCGCTCAATACACGGGTCGGCCGAGGGCATTATCGCCCTGGCGGGCTCGTCAACCCTGGCGGCGTGGGGAGTAGTTGTGGACTCGGATGCGAGCATGGAACTCCTAGGCCTTCGCGATCTCCTGCGAAGAGGGTACTAGATAGGGGTCGGCACAGCCAACGCCACCATCGTATTCACGGCCTGCTTCGCGGCCTGTCTCCATGGGTATTGTCGCCCTGGCGGGCTCGGTTTCCGCGCGGGACTCCACGTGCTCCTTCATGGCGGACAGCATCATCTGCGAGTTCTCACGGACTTTCACCTCGAGGGTGGGGCCGATCAGCTCCGTGAGATTGGGAATCCCAAAATCGTAGTCAACCCCGAGGGTGACGCGCGTTTGTTCGCCGACCCGCTCGAAGCGCCACTCGCCCTCGAACTTGTCGAGGTCGCCCTCGATGAGCCGGTAGCGGATGACGTGCGCGGCGTGGTCGAACTCGTCGATCTCGGTCCAGATGATGGGAGTTCCCTCGACGTTGGTCACCCACTCGGTGGTGGTGGTGTCGCCGTCGCGGGACAACACGGTCACCGACTCGACGTCGGGCATGTACTCGGGGAACTTCTCCATGTCAACGGCCATCGCGTACACCTCCGCGATGTCGCCATTGATGAGGATCTTCTCTTCGACGTACGGCACTTGCGCGAAACTCCTAGACCTTGAACATGTCGCGGGCGCGCCGTACGGCGCCCTCGAAGGCGGCGACCGCCTGATCAACTTCGCTGGTGGTGACGATGAGCGGCGGCTCGAAGCGCATCACGCGGGGCATGTTCAGTGTGTACACGCCGATGACGCCGCGGTGCGCCATCTCCAGCATGATGATGCCGCCGAAGCGCTCCTCGGCCAGCTCGACGCCGACCATCAGGCCCTTGCCGCGAACCTCTTTGACCACCTGGGGATGGCGCTTGCGCACGTCCTCGAGCCCCTGCATCAGCAGGTAGCCCATCTCGGTGGCGCGCTCGGCGAGCCGCTCCTCCTCGATGACTTCGATGGCGGCAAGCCCCGCGGCGCACGCCATCGGACTTCCCCCGAACGTCGAGGTGTGGATGAGCGGGTTCGGACCCAGCGGCTGCCATACGCGGGGGGTGCCGATAAGCGCGCCCATGGGCATCACGCCGCCGCCCAGCGCCTTGGCCATCAAGAGGATGTCCGGTTTCGTGTCCCAGTGCTCGACGGCCCACATCTTGCCGCTGCGCGCCAGGCCGCTCTGGACCTCGTCCACGATGAGCAGCACGTCGTGGCGCTTGCAGATCTCGGCCACTTTCGGGAGGTAGTCGTCGGCCGGGACGACGATCCCGCCCTCACCCTGGATGGGCTCGAGGATGACCGCGGCGGCGTTGCCCCCCATCTCCACGATGGCGGCCTCGATGGCCTCGGCGTCGCCGAAGGGAACGTGCGACACGGCAGGCAGCAGCGGCTCGAAGGGGGTCTTGAAGAGATCCCGTCCGGAGGCCGACAGCGAGCCGAACGTCTTGCCGTGGAACGAATTGAAGGTCGCCACGATGCCCGGCTTGCCCATGGCGAGGCGGGCCAGCTTGAGGGCGCCTTCCACCGACTCGGTGCCGCTGTTGCAGAAGAACGAGTACTGGAGGCCCTCGGGGGTGATCTGCGCGAGGCGCTCGGCGAGGTCGGCCATGGGCTTGTTGAAGAACATCTTGGCCGACAGCGGCATCAGCTCGAGCTGGGCCTTCACCGCTTCGACGACGCGCGGATGGCGGTGGCCCAGGTTGAAGACGCCGTAGCCGCCGGCGAAGTCGAGGTAGGGCTTGCCGTCGACGTCAAAGACGCGGGTGCCCTCGCCGCGCCACTCCAGCGCGCCGTACCCGCCAAACTTCAACAGGCGCACCAGCGAGGGGTTGTAGTACTTGCGGTACTTCTCTTCGACCTCGCGGAGCAGCTCCTTGCCCGAGCGCCCTTCGACCGCGGTCGCAACCTGTGTCTCGACGGCCATCCAAAGTCCTCCAAATGGTGCCCGGCGCGCCCCGAAGTTGAAGAACTCCAGCAACCATCAGGATAGCGCCTCCGGCGAAAGGACAAGTGTTCGTCCCGGTAGGGGCGATTCCTCCCAGAAGCGACTGCGGGGGGCATGCGCCCGGCATGGTGTATGTCCGCAACGAATCGCAAGCGCGTTGACCATGTGCTCCAAGGCGGCCTACATTATTCACAGTGTAGCACTTGACAACCTATAGATCCGGCATTACAGTGTTCAAGAATCTACTTTCGGAGACGAAACATGTCAAACACCCTGTGTCCGCGCCAGCAGAGCTCGTTTGACGGAATTCAGCGAGCGCTGGACATCTCGGGAATCGCCCTGCTGACCTGCGACGACGGCCGCGGGCGCAGCACCGTGGCGCGCAAGGTTCACGAGGCGCGGGGCGGGCGGTTCCTGGGTATCCGCGAATTCGTCGACGCCATGGAGGGCGCGCATCCGCTCGCGCTTGAGGAAACCCTCCACGGATTGCTCATGCGCGCACTTGCGGAGACGGACCTGCTGGTGGTCGACGATCTGCACCTGGTCAACGATGCGGTGTGCTGCAACTTCAACTATCCGCGCTCTGACTATATCAAAGCGCCGCTCACCGCCGTGGCCAGCTACGTCCTCGAAACCGGCAAGAAGCTGATGGTGGCGGGTTCCGAGTCCCTCGAACCGTTGCAGGTGCGTGGCTATGCGTTTGGCATTGACGATTTCCGGGTCGAGGATTACCGGTTCCTGTGCGACGTGCTCCTGGGAGAGCGAGGCCTGAATTTCGAAAAGATCCATCGCTTCGCGCCCAGGTTGAACGCGCATCAATTGAAGAGCGCCTGCACGTGGCTGAGCGGTGACACGGCATTGACGACCGAACGCTTCATTGAATACCTGCGCTCTCAGCGCATGACCAGCAATGTGGATCTTACAGAAGTGGAGCAGGTCGACCTGCGTGACCTCAAGGGCGTCGACGACGTGATCGAAAGTCTTGAGGCGCAGATCGTGCTTCCGCTGGAAAACGACGCTTTGGCCTCGCGCTACGGCTTGCGGCCGCGTCGCGGAGTCTTGCTGGTAGGGCCGCCCGGAACTGGCAAGACCACCGTGGGGCGCGCACTGTCCCATCGCCTGAAGAGCAAGTTCTTTCTTATCGACGGCACCTTCATTTCCGGCACGCAGAATTTCTACGGATCCGTGAATCGGATTTTCGAAGCGGCGAAGGACAACTCGCCGGCCGTTATCTTTATCGACGACAGCGACGTGATTTTCGAAAACAACGACGAAACGGGGCTATACCGCTATCTGCTCACCATGCTGGACGGCATCGAGAGCGAGTCCCAGGCGCAAGTGTGCATCATGATGACTGCCATGAACGTCAGCAGCCTGCCGCCCGCCTTGATTCGCTCCGGCCGCATTGAATTGTGGCTTGAGATGGGACTCCCCGACGCCGATGCGCGCCGGGAAATTCTACAGACCCGAGTGAAGGCGCTGCCCGAGCCGCTCGATGGCGTGGACCTTGAGGCATGGCCACGATTACCGGAGGGTTCACCGGCGCCGATCTCAAGCGGGTGGTCAACGACGCCAAGACCATGTTCGCCTACGATCTGGCACGCGAGATTGCGGCCCGTCCGGTCATCGAGTACTTCCTGGAGGCCGCCACGCGCGTCCGCCAGAACAAGGAGCGCTACCTCGCCGCCGAAGCACGGGCGCGCGACCGCCATCCCGACCGTCCCGCCTGGTTCGACGTGGCCGCCCTGAGCGGACTCTCGTCGTCGTGAGCTAACGCGGCAATGAGGGCGTTCACAATCACGTGATTTTGCATCGCGCGGCGCAGATGCGCACCGAGCCTTATCCGTCCCCGTCGATCAGACGCCCGCGTCCACGCGGGCGCGAGAGAGCAAGTCGGCAATTTCCAGGCGCTCCGCCCAGGTTTCCAGGTAGCCAATGTCAAGGGCTCCCGCCTGCACCTTGAAGACACCGAGCACGTCACGCCACTGCTGCTCGGAGTCACTCTTCCGGTACCAGTCGAGTTTCGACAGGATCACGTCTTCTGCGGACGCCAGGTAATAGCTACGGCCCCTCTTGTCTTCGAAAATTCGCTGACGCCGCTCCATTGCAGCGAGATTGTACGGCCGTGCGCGGAGCACGAAAATATCTACTTTGAACATCGAGGCCAGATGCAAGACATTGAAGGACGCACCTCGGTCCAGTGCGTCAAGCATTGTTTCCAGATCGAGGTAGTAGTCTGTATGGAGTTCCTCGGCGAGAGAAATCGCCTGCTCCACGCTCAGGTCCGCAACCAGATCCGCATCGCGAGTCGTGCGGGGCTCGCCAAGCGTGGCACTGGCCACTGAGCCGGTGATGAAATAGCGGGCCTCAACGGCTTCCAGAGCGTCTACTACTGGATCAATAGCAGCCCACAGTTCATCCAAGCGTTCTATACGATTCCACGTAATGGCGTGCGCGCGCGGCCAGCTCGTCACCATAGTTGAGTGCCACCATCGCCCACGTAATATCTTCATCGCACCATTCTGGGTGCCGTGTTCGCAGCGCGCTTCGTTGCATCTCACGCACGCCACGGATCATGGACATGGTCATCCGCCAGCGTCCGGGGATACCGGCCTCACGGAACAATTGCATCTGAACGGCCTCCACCCCCGGTGAGGTGTCCCGCGACTGCGTACGCATCAGGCCGGTGCCGCCTGGGCCTCGTGGAAATAGCGGGTGACCACGTCGACCATCACGTTCATGTCGCTGATCTGGAAAACGCTCTCGCGGAAGCTCGCCGACCCCGGCAGGCCGCGCACGTACCAGCCGACGAACTTGCGCATCTGCACGACGGGGTTGCCCTCGCCTTCCTTCTGCAGCAACAATTCCATGTGCTCCAGGATGAGCCGCAGCCGCTCCTCCAGCGTGGGCGGCGGAGCCGGCTGACCGCCTTGAAACAGGTGCTGACATTCCCGGAAGATCCACGGATTCCCGCGGCTGGCCCGCCCGATCATCACCGCGTCGCAGCCGGTTTCGCGCAGCATGCGGACCGCGTCGGCCGCGCAGGTGATATCCCCGTTTCCAATGAGCGGAATGCGCGCTCTGGACTTCAGCTCGCGGATGAATTCCCAGTCAGCCTTCCCGCCGTAAGCCTGCTCGGAGGTGCGCGCGTGGATGGCCAGCGCCGCCACTCCTGACTCCTGCGCGACGTGGAGAATTTCCGGCGCGGTGATCTGGCTGTTATTCCAGCCCTTGCGGATTTTGATGGTCAGCGGAATATTCACCGATCTGACGACCCTTTCAAGGATCCGACCGACCTCTGCGGGGCGCTTGCAGAGCGCCGCGCCGCCGCCGCTGCGGTTGATCTTGTCCACCGAGCAGCCCATGTTGATGTCCACGATATCCGCGCCGGCCGCCTCCACGCGGCGGGCCGCCTCGGAGAGCACCTCGGCGTCCGACCCGAAAATCTGGATGGCGATGGGTTTTTCCATGGGACGATAGTGCATGCGGCCCAGGCACGCCTGGGCGCCGATCTCGGCCAGCACGTGCGAGGACACCATCTCGGTGGTCACCATCCCGCACTGGTAACGGCGCGCCAGGATGCGGACGATGGAGTCCGTGACCCCCGCCATGGGCGCCATGAAGAAGGGGTTGGGCAGATCGAGACGGCCGATTTTCATCGGTTGCGCTCCCACACGCGACGCACGCCCTGCAAAACGAGCCACGGCTCCACTTCGTCGATCTCCTTGCATTGACGCACCAGCGACGAGGCAAGTCCGCCGGTGGCCACCACCCGCGCCTTCCCCAACTGCTGCTTCATGCGGCCCACCAGGCCATCCACCATCATCGCATGCCCCATCAAGATCCCCGCCTGCATGGCGTGCTCCGTGTTGGTCCCCCAGGGCAGCGGCGGCGGCTCCAGAGAGATGCGCGGCAGGTGGGGCGCCCGGGCGTAGAAGGCGTCCAGGGAGACGCTCAGCCCGGGTCCGATGGTGGCGCCCAGGAATTCCCCCCGCTCGTTGATGGCCGAAATCGTGGTGGCCGTGCCCATGTCGATGACCACCAGCGGGCCGCCGAACCGAGAATACGCCTCGTCCGCGGCCACCAGCAGGTCGGCGCCCACCTGGTGAGGATTGTCGGTCTTCACGGTGATGGCCAGCTTCTTCTCGACGTCCACGAAGAACGGGTCGCACTTCAGGTGGCGCCGGCACAGGCTCGCCAGGTGGTGGCCCAGGACCGGCACGACATTTGAAATGGCCACGCCCTCCAGGTCGGCGACTCGGTAGCCTTCTTCGTGTAAGAGGACCTTGAGCATCACGCCGTACTCGTCCGCGGTGCGGTGGCGGTCGGTGTGCATGCGCAGGGGCGCCTTCAATTCGGCGCCTTCAAAAAGGCCGATCACGAGATTCGTGTTTCCAACGTCGAGGGCAAGCAGCATGCGTCGCGGGAGTTTCTGCGCGCGGCTGGAATGTCTCCTTTCCGCTCGGCCGTATGCAACGCCGGTCGAACGGCGTTGCATACCCAGGGAGGATTTTGATGCAGACCGCCGCCTACGACTTAAAGCACCGCGCCCAGAAGGGACAGGAGCGCGCCTACGCATGCCGCACCCGCATCGAGCAGCGCGTCCTGGGAGACGACGGCCCCATGGCGTCCCAGGAAGCGTCCTGGGACAGCCGGATCCTGGCCCGCACGCTGGCCGTGGACGACGACGGCTCGCGCCACGTGGTGCACGTGATGGAGCCCGTGTCGGTAACCCCCGAAGGGGCCGCCCAGGGGATCGCTCCCGAGCGGCAGGTTTCCTACGATCAGGTCGACGAGCGCGGGCGCATCATCGAGTCCACCAACGACGGCGCCCTCTGCCTGTACCTACTTCCGGATGTTCCCGTGGCGCCCGGCGACACCTGGACCTCCGCGCTGAAGCTGCGGCTGCCCCTGCTGGGCCACCCGGTCGAATGCATCCACCACTACCGCGTCGGGGATATCACGTCCGTGCGCGGGCACGACTGCCTGGAGATCGGCTTCGAGTCCGAGGAGGCCGTGGTGGAGGCCGAGCTGCCCATCGGCGAGCAGATGCTCCTCACGATCAAGACCGAAGGGGTGCTCTGCTTCTCGCCCGAGGGGGGATTTCCGGTGACGCTGCAGATGCGCATCCACACGCGCCCGCGGGTAGCCGGGGTTACCTATGAGACAATTACCGACACCGTGCAGGAGCTCGAATCAATCCGGCCGTGAAAAAACTCGCGACCATTGCAATAATACTGCTGGCCGTATGGTGGCTCTGGTCGTCGGGCAAGCGGCACGCACCGGGCGTCCTGGTTTCGGCCACTCCGAAAATCGAGTTAATCGATCGAGGAGAGCCCTGGAAATTCGAGACAAAGAGCCGCAAGTTCGAAATCGTTCCGCGCGCGAAATACGTCCTGGAAGCGCGCGTGCTGTCGGTAAACACGGATTATGGGGACACCCAGATCGGCCCGCTGGACGTCACCGTGGGATGGGGCCGCATGTCCGACCAGAGCGTGCTCGACCGCATGCAGATCTGGCAAGACAACACCCGCCACTGGTACGTTCAGCCGCGCGGCGACTGGCCCATCCCCTACGACGAAGTGGCTCTCAGCGCGGTCAACACGCATGTGATTCCGGCGACGCCGGCCCTGGAAAAAGAATTATCGTCCATCGGCAAGGGCGACGTGATCGCCCTTGAAGGTTATCTGGTGAACGTGAACGGCGAAAACAACTTCCACTGGAATACCTCCGTGGATCCGAGCGGGTTCGGAGAGCATTCCTGCAAGATTATCTGGGTGGAGAAATTTCGCACCCTGCGTTAAAATGCGCGCCTCTCTGGAACCGGGTAACGGTTCTACGCCTACCGCCGACGGCCGCCGCCGCTCGGGGTGCTCGGAGTGCTCGGGGCGGTCGCGGCCCTCGTGCCGCCCAGGCCAGAGTTTCCAAACACGTCCGAGGTGCTCGAGTAGGTGGGCTGGCTGCCGGCCCCGCGCTGGTAGGTCTGCGTTGTTCCCGCGGTGTTGTTGGTCTGGGTGGTGGTGCGGCCCTGGCCCACCGTCCCGCTGTTGCTGTTCGTGTATGACTGCCCGGAGTCGGTGTTCACCGTCGTTGAGCTGTTGTAGGAGGCGCTGCCTGAGCCCGCGCCGCACACCGACGAGGTGTTGCTGACGGTGGCGCCGCCGTAGCTGCTGTCCACGTTCGTCGTGCCACTGTGGGTGCCGCTGTAGGTGCCGTCCGCATTCGCGGTGGACGAGGTGGTGCCGCTGTGCGTCCCGGCGGCCCACGCGCCGGTGTTGTTGTTCACCCCGCCAGCGGCCCCGCTGCGGCTGGTCGTCGTGGTGTTGCCGCACACGGTGGTCGCGGTGCGATTCGCGCCGGCCACGGTGTAGTCGCCGCCGGTGGAGGTCTGCACGTTGGCCGCGCCGGCATTCGATGTGTAGGTGGTGTTGCCGCTGGTGTAGGTGGCGCGGCGGCCGGCCCCGCGCACCGTGGCGGAGTTGCCGCCGGCGCCGTACACCGTGGCGTTCGTGGTGCCGGCGGTGACCGTGGCGTTGCCCGCGGAGGCGGTAGTAGTGGTGGTGGTACCGGTCGCGGTGGCGCCCACTGTCTGGATGGTCCCCGAGGTGGTCGTCGTCTGGGGATTGGCCACGACCACGGCGCCGCTCGGGGGAGGCGCGTAGACCGCGGTGGTGGTGGTTCCGCCCGGCGGAGGCGCATACACGGCCGTCGTCGCTGTGGCGGTTGTCGAGGTCGTCGTGGCCGCGGTCGTTGAGGTGCTGGCGGCGTCGATCTGGGCCTCGGCCTCGGTGGCCATGTTGGCCAGCCCCTGCTCGGTGCCCGGATGATTGCGCTCAATGAAGCGGCGCACCATGGGCGGAAGGCCCTGCCACACCACGCACGCCTGCTGAGCGCTCGTCCGCGCGGCTGCCCGGTCGCCTCGCTGCACGGCCTGGGAGGTGTCCCAGACCAGCGTGCGCAGCTGCGCGACGGCAGCCTGGACGCCGCCCGGCTGCTGCGCCCGGGCGCCGATCGGGAGAAGCATCAGGATCAGAACGAGAATCCAGGTTCGCACGCGGGTGGCCTCCACATCAAGCAGTCGCGCGAGATTCGGCGAAGATGGCAAAAGTCTTTTAGCCCATGAGCTTTGCCCTCTACATACAGAGGCGGGGTTTACACAGTCGCTTGCGTCAGGGTATGATGGTTAAGGCTATACGGAGGTATCCCCGGTATGAATCGAGCCGCAGAGACCCATGTAAAAAGGACCATCAGCTTACCACGACCCCTTGTGGAAAAAATTGTAGCGCAGACGAGCAACGTCAGCGCGTTCATTGCCCAGGCGTGCCAGGAGAAGTTGGCCGCGGACGCCCGACGAACGCTCGAAGCTGAAATGATTGAGCGATGCCGCGTGCGATACCAAGAAGATCTGGAACTTCTGCGTGACTTTAGCCATGCTGACCAGGAGGGCTGGTAGCGGTGGAGTCGGAGTTTCATCCGGCTCGCGGCGAAATATACACCGCGCGCCTGGACCCGACTGAAGGCTCCGAACTCCGAAAGACCCGGCCAGTGCTCATCGTGAGCAACGACATTGACAACCGGTATTCACCAGTGGTCCTGGTCGTTCCGCTGACCGAGCACAAGTCCGGGCGCGCCTACCCGACTGAGGTGCTGATCCATCCGCCGGAAGCGGGCGTAACGAAGGCCTCGCGCATCCAGTGCACCCAGATTCGGGTCCTCGACAAGCGTCGACTCCGCGACCCTGACGGCGAGACTCTCAAAAAATGGGGCGCCGTCAGCACCGACATCCTGCAGGCAGTGAACGAAAGCCTCAAGATCGCGCTTGGTTTGCCCTGATCCGCCTTCTCAAATGGTGTCCTCGTCGTCGATTTTGGGTTCCGGGGCCTTCCACTCCGGGGACGCGTGCTTTCCATTGCCGGGCGACCCGGGTTCTTCATCCGCCTCGCTCTGGCGGTCGGACAGCGACTCCAGGAAAGACTCCTCGAAATCCTCCACCAGATCGCGCATGTTCAACAGGTTCATCCGCGTCTCGCCCAGCAATTCCAGCGGGTCGGCGTCATTCTGCTCCATGAAGCGCGGCAATACTTGCGTGTAGAGCACTCGGCTGGCCACCATGATTTCCGCCAGCCGGTAGGCCAGCGCTTCCTGCTGCTCGTCGCGCAGGTCGGGGCTTCCTTTGAGGCGGGTGCGGATGGTCTGGAATACCATCTGCTCCTGCTCGAACAATTTCTCCGGGCTGTCAAGATCCGTCATAGCGAGCACTTTCCAGGCAGGCGATCACCCGCCCTGCCGATCATTTTCGCCTTCATCTGGTCGAATGAAGCTCAAAATGATCGGCAGCGCGGGGACGGCGGCGGCAGGGGCGATCGGCGGCGGCGGTGGGCAGCGGGCGTCCGCGATCAGCGCGCCGCGGCTGAAGCGGTTTTTGCGCGCCCCGGGCAATCCCCCCAGGGCGGCCAGCACGCCGAGGATGACCAGGGCCGCCATCACCAGCGCCAACGCCACCTGCAGGCGGGTCATCGCGCGGCGTGGTCGGGGCGGGGCGGTGGTCACCACGCGCGCCGACGGCCCGGCCCGCGAATGCCGCGCGGTCTTTAGCGCGAGCGCCAGCGGCATCAGATTTTCCAGCGCTTGCCGCATTTCCGCCGCGGTGCGGAAGCGGGGACCCACGTCCAGTGACAAGGCGCGGCGCAGCATGGTCTCCCATCCCCTCGGCAGGTCGGGCATGAGCACCGTGAGCGGCGGCAGGGCGAACTGCGTGGTCACCGGATCGTGGCCGCTCAGCATCTGGTGCATCATCGCGGCCAGCGCGTACAGATCCGAGCGCGGCTCGGACTTGCCGCGATATTGCTCGGGCGGCGCGTAGCCCGGCGAGCCCATTTTCACCGCGTCTTCCTGGCCCGGCGACCAGCGGACGGCGATGGTCAGGTCGATGAACCAGGGCGGCGCCGCCATGTCGATTTCCAGGTCCTGGGTGGCGCGCACGGTGATGTTGCTGGGCTTGATATCGCGCAGCACCACCGCGGGCGACTGGCGGTGCACGTGATCGAGCAGCGAGAGGAGGTGATGGCCGAGGTAGGCCACCTCCTCCACGCTCAGTCGGCCGCCGCGGCGGCGCATGAGCGCGTCAAGATCCATCGAGCCGACCTGCTCCTCCACCACGTAGTGGCGGTCTTCCTCTGAAAAAGTGTCCACCAGGCGCGGCAGCGAGGGATGCTTGACGGCGCCCAGGATGGCTGCCTCCTGCTGGAAGAGCTCAAGCTCCTCGTCCCGTGTCCGCTGGTCGGTGGAGTGGAAGATGAGGCACTTCACGACGACCGGCTGGTGGTGGTCTCCGCGCTCGTCGACGGCAAGATAAACCTGGGACTGCCCGCCCCGTCCCAGCGGTCGAAGCACGCGGAAGCGCTCTCGAAGCCGAACCCCCGCCGTCAGCACAGCACGCGCTAGTCGCGCTCCACCTCAAGCTCGACCTCATCGTCGAGGCGGGTAGTCTCGGCGGCATCCGATTTCTCTTCGTTCTCGCGGACCGCTTTGGCGGCCATCTCGCCGATGCGCTGCACCTGCAAGACCTGGCGTGAGGCGTCCCAGATGGTGCGCAGGCCCTCGATGAGGTGTTCCTGGTTGCGGTCGTCCAAAAACAGGGCAAGCTGCGCCAGACCCACGCGCGTGTTCTCGATGCCCTCGCGCAGCATTTCCTTGGTGTCTTCGAGCATCGCGCTCTCCCGGCGGACCTTATCCCGATCGTCATCGGGGAAGGCTTCCGGATTGATGAAGGGCTGCGCGGCAAGCTTCTGCTCGGCGTCCAGCAGGATGGCCTCCATCCACTGAAGCGTCTCCACGTACTGCTCGTCAGACATCTTGCCCTCGGCCACCTGGTTGGTGTCGACGATGATGCGCGCGAGGTGCTCGGTCATCACCGGTTCTTCGGTGGACTCCGCTGCCCCGGTCTCGCCCACCTTGAACGTGCTGTTGGCGCCGTCAATGAGGTGCTCCATGCGGGGCAGGGCGGCGTTGCAGCTTTGGCACACCCGCTCGTGAGGCTCGTTCGCGGTGAAGCAGTGGGTGCAGAGGATCTTGCCCTGCTGGCTGGAGGCCTGCTCCAGATGGCCCTTGGAGGCGTCCAGACGGCGCATCGACTCCTCGAGCTTCGCGACACCTTCGTCGATGTCGAGCGGATCGCCGGAGGTGAGAAAGCGCCGGAACGCCGCGTTGGCCTCCTCGTGCATGTCGAAGGCCTCGAGCACCTTCGGGATCTCCTCCTGGATCATCACCGACTCGGTGGGCACCTGACAGAGCGCCTCGAAGCCGCGGCGCACGTCGCGCAAGTGCTCGTCGAGCTTGTCCACCGCCTCCTCGAACTTCTCGAGATCATACCTTCCCTCGCGGGCCATTTTCGCGGCCGCGATGTACGTGTTGGCGATGGGAGAGGTGGTCGGGCCGCTCTCATACGTCTGCTTACGGAGGTCGGTAAAGCCTTCGCTGATGAGGGCCTGCGCCTGGCGACTGGTCTCCACGCCCTGGTCGAGCCAGGCCGGGTTGGCGTCTTCAAGGAAGCGCTCAATCTGGGTGATGCCCTCGACCTGCATGCGAAAGCCCTGCACGAGGCGCGCGACCGGCTCCCGCGGCGTGTCGGCCGGCATGCCCTGCGCCTCGTCGATGCACTTCGTGAAGTACGTCCTGGTTTCTGCCATCATTCGGGCGAACGGGGCGCGTTCCATGGTGCCCGCACGCACCTGGTCGGTGGTGTTGATGAGCATGTTGAGGACCGGATAGGGCGTGGGCCCGTAGACCAGGAACCTGGCGTCGTAGGCGTCGAGCGCACCCAGCAAGGCGTCGCCGGCCTGCGCCAGGAGCCCCATGGCCTCGTTGAACTGCTCGGCCCGCCGGCCCGACAGGTACATCCGCGCGGTGCCGAGCGCCACGCCGTATTGATCGAAGGCCTCCAGCACGGACTGGATCGGCTCCGCCCAGTCCTGGGCGAACTTCTCGCCCTCGGTAGTGGACTTCTGGAGGAAGTCGCTGCGTGCCGCCAACAACCCCTGCTCGCGCGCCTCCAACGCCTGCTGCAGGACTTCGGGCGCGGCGCGGCCGTCGAGGACGTCCTGGCACAGGGCAATCAGTTGATTGGTCTGCTGGGACCGCGACGGCCCATGGCGCTCGGTTACCATTCGGGGATGCCTCCCATCGGATTGCCGCCCTGTTTTTTCGGTGCTGGCGCCGATTTCCTGCGATGCGTGTGCTTCGGCGCGACACCGCGCCCACGCGTGGGTGTTCTACCCGCGCCGTTTCCCGACCGGCCCCACGGGCTTTTTCATTCGGTCGTGGCAAAACGGCGAGCCGTGAAGCTCGCCGTTTGTCGCCGGGAAGCGGTCGCGGTCTACGCCGCGTACATCCGGGGGTGATGGGTGTGGTGGCAGTGGCACTCGCCGCCGTTGAAGTTGTAGATGTTGATGACGGGGCCGCCCATTCCGGGCATTCCCATTCCCATGCCCATTCCGGGCATTCCCATGCCCATGCCCATGCCGCCCATGCCCATGCCCATGCCGCCCATGCCCATGCCCATGCCGCCCATGCCCATGCTCTGCCTCATCATCATCTGGAGCATCATCATCTGCTGCATGTTCTGCATCATCATCTGCTGCTGCATCTGCTGGGCGTACCCCATCATGTCTTGCTGCTGGTTGTACGCACCGATTGAGCCGCCGAGCGAGCTGCCCAGGCCGGCGCCGATCATCGCGCCGATGGGGCCGCCGAGCATAAAGCCACCGATGCCGCCGAGCAGTCCACCTGCCAGGCCGCCCATCATGGGATTGCCGAAGATTCCCTTCGCGATGGAGCCAACCGCGGAGAATACGCCGCCGACTGCCTTGCCGACGCCGGAGACGACTCCACCGACGACAGAGCCAACCGCCTTGGCGACTCCGCCGATAGCCCGACCAATTCCGCTGATTACGCGACCCATGGTGCCATCCTCCGATTTAAAATGTTATTACAACTTTTATCACCCGGCGCCCCCGTCTGTCTAGTGGTCCGGGCCCGGGTTAACAAAGATTTAACGTGGGCAACAAAGTGTTAACCAGGACTTGAACAGTCTTTAATGATTGCGCCCAGGGGGACGGCGGGGTGTCGGGGTTACCGTGACAACCGCGCAGGTATGGTATACTCGGACTACAGATATGAAGAACGAGTTCCTCATCCGCAAGCTCGAGCGCAGCCTGCAGGACAATCCCAACAACGTTCAGGCCCATTATGAGCTGGGCCGCCTCTACGAGGAGGACGGCGAGCTTCAGCACGCGGTCCGGGAATTGGAGCGGGCGGTCAACCTCAATCCCCTGCACGCCGCCTCCCGCTTCGAGCTGGGCATCGTGTACACGCGGATGAAGGCCCACGAGCTGGCCATCAAGGAGTGGCAGAAGCTGGTGGACGAGGACGGCGACCTGGCCCTCGACCGCATCGACTACACCCGGCAGGCCACCATGATGGCGGTGCAGTCCTCCTGGGAGCGCTACCGCGAGGAAAATCCGCCCAACGTCTTCGTTTACTTCAACATCGCATTCGCCTACTTCGTGCTGGGGCGCGTGGACGAGGCCGCCCTGGAGTTCGAGCGGGTGCTCAGCATCAACGAGCGCTTCGAGAACGCCAACTATTATCTCGGCCTCATCTGGCAGAAGCGCGGCCAGGACGCGCGCTCCGTCGAGTCATTCCTCCGGGAGTTGGAGGGCCGCCCACACTCGCCGCAGGTGTATTACGCGCTGGCCGTCTCGCTCCACCGCCAGGCGAAGTCCAGCCACGCGATCCTGCACCTGCAAAAGGCCATCCAGCTCAAGCCCCGCTACGTGAAGGCGCAGTTCCGCCTCGGGCTGGTGTACGCCGCGCAGGGCCAGATGGATTTCGCGGTCACCCACTTCGAAAAGGCCATCGAGTTCCAGCCGGACTTTTACGACGCGCACTTTGAGCTGGCCCAGAGCTACGAGAAGCAGTTCAAGATGGACCAGGCCATCACCGAGTACCAGCGCGCCGTACAGTCCAATCCGCGGCGCAAGGAAGCGCACTTCCAGCTGGGCCTGTTATACAAAAACTACGGCAAGCTGCAGCAGGCCCTCGAACAATTGGAAGCCTCGGTGGACATCGATCCGCTCGACGGCGACGCATACTATTACATGGGGCTGATCCGCTACCAGCTCGGCAAGTACGAAGAGTCCGCCGCTGACTACGAGCGCGCCCTCCAGGCCATCCCCAACCACGCGTACGCCCACTATTCGCTGGGCCAGGCGTACATGAAGCTGGGCCAGAACAATGAGGCCATCGCCGAGTTCCGCCGCGCCCTGGAAATGAACCCGCGCGACGCGCAGGCCCGCAACGCGCTTGGCATGGTGCTGTTCGGCGTCGGCGACCTGGAATCGGCGGTCCAGGAATTTGAGAAGGTGCTGGAGCAGAATCCGCGCGACGCGCAGGCGCACTATTTCTACGGCGCCGCGCTGTTTAAGATGCAGCGCGTGGATCAGGCCATCGAGGAATACTCGCGGGTGGCCACGCTCAATCCCAACAGCGTGTACGCGCACTTCAGCCTGGGCGCCAGCCTGAGCCGCAAGGGCGAGTACGAGCGCGCCGTCCAGGAATACATGAAGGCGACCCAGACCGCGCCCACCAACGACCAGGACCTCGCGCTGTTCGCCACCTTGCAGCTCCTGGCGGCCATTGGCGTGGAGCACGCCCAGCAGGCGCACCAGCTGCGCGACATGTTCAAGCAGCTCGAGTCGGTCTACATCAACACCGTCAAAGCGCTCACCAACGCGATCGACGCCCGCGACACGTACACCCGCTTCCACTCGTCGCGCGTCTCGAAAGTGGCGAGGAGGTTCGCCGAGCATCTGGGCTACAAGGACGATAACCTGACCGCCATCGAGATGGGCGGGTACATGCACGACGTCGGCAAGATCGGCGTGCCCGACTTCGTGCTCCAAAAAGAAGGCAAGCTGACCGAAGCCGAGCGTATGATCATGGAGGAGCACCCGGTCATCGGAGCCGAGATCATCGAGAACATCATGCTCCCATGGAAGATTTTGCCGATCGTTCGCGGCCATCACGAGCGATGGAACGGCAGCGGTTACCCGGACGGGCTGAAGGGCAACGCGATTCCCAGGGAAGCGCAGATCGTGTCGATCTCGGACTTCTTCGACGCGCTCTCCACGGCACGCGCGTACAAGCCCGCCTACCCACCGGCGAAGTGCATCGAGGAGATGAAGAAGGTGGCCGGCATACACTTCGACCCGCTGCTCGTGGAGCGCTTCGTGCCGTTCGTGGACGAGCTGATCCTGGTTTTGTAGACGCTCCACCCCTGGCCGCCGATTCGAAAACGATGGGCAGCGCTCGGCCGAGAGGGCCCGGGCAGGGCTCCCGAAAACCCGGCTTTCGAACAAACGATCGCTTGCCGATGCAATGATCGGGAAGATTGAAAATGCTTCAATGAGGCCGTCCCGCACGGAACGGCACCGCTTCGCCATTCTAGATTTGCCATGAAGGGGCGCGGCGTGCTATAATTGAAGCACTTGTCGTAGAATCTCCTTCAATGGCGGGCGGATGGCTTAGTGCTCCGCGGCGCAAGTCTGATCATGAAGTGAAGCCACGAGCGCGTCCGAGCGCGCTTGTCGGTTGGGCCCGGCCCCCCGGGGCGCGGGTAAAGCGCTGGAAACAGGCCGCGAGTCAGGCCGTTGAGGCCGGGATGGCGTCGGCTGTGCCGACCCCTGACCTTAGAGAGGAGCATGCGCGTGAAATCGAAGGGGATTTCGTTTGGCCGGGTGCTTGTGGTGGTGCTGCTGCTGACCACCGGGGTCGCCCATGCGAAGCCCGCGCCGGCGCCCACGGCCATCGCATCCGACAGCCTGCCGCTCAAGGCCGGCGAGGATGGACGCCTCAACATCGGGTTCCAGCAAACCCACATGACCCTGAACACGCGTCCGGTCGACGGCGCGCCCTACCTCTCGCTCGCGGAGAAGGACACCTTGAACGCCCTCGAGCGCATGGGGATCACGCTGCGCTGGTCGGACGACAAGAAGACCGCCACCCTGTACAGCGCCGGGCGCTACCTCCGCTGGGCCATCGACGAGCCGACCGGCAGCCGCAACGGCACTGAAATCGCGTACCAGCGCGTGCTGCTGAGCGGCGACGACGGCGCGCCCCTGCTCCGTGCCCAGGCG
>VGFD01000038.1 GCA_016868975.1 Armatimonadota bacterium
CCGCCCACCCAGGTGCTGATGGCGCTCAGCCTGTTCATGACCATGTACATCATGGCGCCGGTTGGCGAGCGCATCAACAAGACGGCGCTGCAGCCGTACTTCAACGGGAATCCGCCGATGCCGCAGCCGGAGTTCTTGCAGAAGGCCTCGTCGCCGCTCAAGGACTTCATGTTCATCAACTGCCGGAAGAGCGACATCGTGCTGTTCTTCAAGTTTACCAAGAAGCAGATTCCCAAGATCGAGAAGCCGGACGACGTCCCGCTGCACGTGCTGCTTCCCGCCTACGTCATCAGCGAGGTCAAGACAGCCTTCGCCATTGGCTTTCTGCTCTACATTCCGTTCCTCGTCGTGGACATGGTGGTGGCGTCCGTTCTCATGTCCATGGGCATGTTCATGCTCAGCCCCATGACCATTTCATTGCCCTTCAAGCTGTTGCTGTTCGTGATGATCGACGGGTGGGACATCATCATCACCGGCCTCATCAACAGCTTCAAGACGCCGAAGTGGTGACGCCATGATCGATATGCTGTGGATCGCAAAAATCACCTACGACGACGGCTTCATCCTCGGAATCTGCAGCGAGGCGCTCTACCTCATCTTGTTGCTCTCGGCGCCGATGCTCATCTCCGCGCTGGGCGTCGGCCTGGTCATCAGCATTCTGCAGGCCACCACGCAGGTGCAGGAGCAGACCCTGTCCTTCGTGCCCAAGATTGTCGTGACGTTTCTCTCGGTGATCATCTGCAGCACCTGGATCGGCGGCGTGCTGGGCGCGTTCGCGGTCAAGGTGTTCTCCTACATTCCAGAGCTGCTCGTGAAATGACTTTCGCGCGAAGGGAGGCCGGTCTGTGAACGATCCCAAGCTGTACACGCTCATGGCGACGTGGCTGCTGATTTTCGTCCGCATTATCGGCTACTTCGTGCAGGCCCCCATTTTCGGGTCGCACCACGTGCCCAAGCAAGTGCTGGCCGGCTTTGCTGCGTTGCTGGCCATCGTGCTTTACCCGATCGTGCCGGTACCGCCGGAGATGTTCGGGATCGGCGCCGAGCTGCACTACACGCACTATGCCGCCCTGGTGCCGCTGATATTTTCTCAATTTGTAGTGGGCCTGACCATCGGCTACATCTCGTTCATCATCATGGCCGCCGTGCAGTTCGGCGCGGAATTGCTGGACGTGCAGATGGGCCTCTCGGTGGCCGCCAGCTTTGACCCCGGGCAGGGCAGCGTGAACATGATCCGCCGCATGATGTTCTACATCGCGATGATCCTGTATCTGCTGATGAACGGGCACGTCAAGCAGCTCGAGGCGCTGCGTTATTCCTTTGACGTGATTCCGCTGACCGGGGTGACCATCACGCCGCGGCTCATCGAGATGCTGGCCGAGAAGACCGGCCTGATCTTCACCATCGGCCTGCAGATCAGCGCGCCGGTGGTGGCCGCGCTGTTCATCACCCAGGTCGGGTTGGGCCTGCTGGCGCGCGTGGCGCCCCAGATGAACGTGTTCATGTTGAGCTTCCCGCTCAACATCATGATCGGGCTTTCGCTCCTGTCGGCCAGCCTGCTGCTGTTCTCGGAGCGGCTGGGCCAGCTGTACGACGATCAACTCTACTGGATGGTGAGGACCATCAAGCTCCTCGCCGCGGGAGGCGCCGGCCATGTCTGAAGATGGCGATAAAACAGAAGAACCAACCGAACACAAACTGCAAGAGGCGCGCAAGAAAGGCCAGGTCTTCAAGAGCCAGGAGATCGTCTCCACCTGCATGCTCTTCGTGACCGCGGGCGTCCTCATGTCGGCTGGCGGCTGGATGTTCGGCGAGCTCGCCAATTTCGCGCGCTTGCAGTGGACTGACCTGATCGGCAACTCGAATTTCGAGGGCCGCGACATGCAGATGGACTTCCTCTGGATGGTCATCGCGTTTCTCAAGGTGCTCACGCCGCTGCTGGCCGGTGCGTTCGTGGTCGCCATCCTGGCCAACATCGCGCAGATCAAGTTCCTCTTTTCGACCGAGTCGATTCAGCCCAAGCTGTCCAAGATCAATCCCATCGAGGGCTTCAAGCGCATCTTCTCGGCCAAGTCCCTGATGGAGCTGGCCAAGCAGATCGCCAAGCTCACCATCATCGGCTGGATCGTCTACAAGGTGGTGGGCGCGGCCATTCCCAAGCTCACCTCACTGGTGCAGACCGACATCAACATGACCGTCATGCTCACCCGCGAAATCTGCGTCGAGATCATCAAGAAGGTCATGGTCGGCATGCTGGTCATCGGCATCGTGGACTACATCTTCCAGAAGAAGCAGTATATGAAGCAGATGAAGATGTCGATGCAGGAGCTCAAGGACGAGTACAAGGACACCGAAGGCAATCCGCAGGTCAAAGGCAAGATGCGCCAGCTCATGCGGCAGGCGTCGCAGGGTCGCATGATGGAGGGCGCGGCGGGGGCCAACGCGGTGGTGACCAACCCGACCCACCTGGCGGTCGCCATCAAGTACGAGCAGGGCGTGGACGCGGCCCCCACCGTGGTGGCCAAGGGCGAGCGCATGGTGGCCGTCCAGATCAAGCTGGTGGCCGAAGAGAACGACGTCCCCATCATCGAGAACGTCGAGCTGGCTCGCGCGGTGTTCACCGCGTGCGAGGTGGGCCAGGCCATCCCCCCCGAGCTCTACAAGGGCGTCGCGGAAGTGCTCGCCTACATCTACAAGCTCAAGAAGAAGCGCATGCAGCGCAAGCGCAAGGCGGCCCAGCAGCGGCGCCGCATGCAGGGCCGGGCGTCATAATTGAACCTTTTGGCCGTGGAATCCCCGCGCTCGGTGCGGCATAATGGTTCTTGACCTGGGAAAGGGTGTCATCAGATGAAGTTCAAAGCCGCGGATATTGCGGTTGCAATCGTAGTCGTCGGTATCATCTTGATGCTGATCGTTCCGCTGCCGCCGGAACTGCTGGATATCCTCCTGACGCTCAACATCGCCGCCTCGGTCATCACCATCCTGATCTCGATCTACATCACCAACCCGCTCGAATTCGCCGTCTTTCCAACCATGCTGCTGATGGCGACCCTGTTCCGCCTGGCGCTCGACGTGTCCGCTACTCGTATGATTCTCCTGTACGGAAACATCAAGAGCGAGCCCACCGAGGCGTTCCCCAACGGCATGCCCATCGGCGCCGGCCACGTGATTCCCGCGTTCGGACAGGTGGTTGTCGGCGGCAACATCGTGGTCGGACTGATCATGTTCATCATCCTGATCATCATTCAGTTCATGGTCATCACCTCGGGCGCCGAGCGTATCGCGCAGGTGGCCGCCCGATTCACCCTGGACGCCATGCCAGGCAAGCAGATGGCCATCGACGCCGACCTCCACTCCGGCCTGATCGACGCGGAAGGCGCCAAGAAGCGACGCCGTGACATCGAGCGCGAAGCCGATTTCTACGGCGCCATGGACGGCGCCGGCAAGTTCGTCAAAGGCGACGCCATGGCCGCCGTCGTCATCATGATCGTGAACCTGCTGGGCGGCCTGCTGGTGGGCATCCTTTACCACCACATGACCGCGAGCGACGCCTTCAACACGTACGCCATCTTGAGCATCGGAAACGGACTGGTGACCACGCTCCCAGCCTTCCTGATGTCCACCTCAATGGGTATGGTCGTGACCCGCGCCGCCTCGGAAGCCAACCTCGGCGAAGACGTGGTGAAACAGGTCGCCGCCCAGCCGATGGCGCTCAAAGTGGCCGCCGGCTTCATGATACTGCTGGCCTTCCTGGGGATCGTCGGGTTGTTCGCCCTGCCCTGGCTGCCCTTCATCCTGCTCGGCATCACCTTCGGGGTCATGGGCAGCAAGCTCGACAAGAAGGCCGCCGAGGTTATCGTGCAGGCCGGCCAGCAGCAAGAGGCCCAGAAGCAAGAGCAGACCAAGAAGCCCGAGAGCGTCGTTCAACTGATGCAGGTCGACCCCATCTCCCTGGAGGTTGGCCGCGGCTTGCTCAGCCTGGTGGATCCCAATCAGGGCGCCAAGCTCCTCGAGCGCGTCACCTCCATTCGCCGCCACATCGCGATGGAGCTTGGCATCGTCGTGCCGGGCGTGCGCTTCCGCGACAATCTCCAGTTGAAGCCGAACGCCTACACCATCAAGATCAAGGAAATCGAAGTCGCGACCGGTGAGGTGATGGTCAACCAGTTCCTCGCGATCGGCCCTGAGGACAAGTTGAAGAACCTGCGCGGCACCAAGACGCTCGATCCGACCTACGGCATGCCCGGCGTGTGGATTTCACCCGAGCAGCGCGGCGAGGCCGAGCGCCTGGGCTGCATGATCTTCGACCCGGTCAGCGTGATCGCCACGCAATTGACCGAGGTGGTGCGCACCCATTCCGCCGACCTGCTGGGCCGCCAGGAGGTCCAGGCCCTGGTCGACACGGTCAAGAAGACGCACCCTGCGGTGGTCAAGGAACTGGTGCCGGATCAGCTCAGCCTGGGCGAAATCCAGAAGATACTGCAGAACCTCGTCAAGGAGCGCGTGTCCATTCGCGACCTTGTGACGATTCTGGAAACCTCGGCGGACAACGTCCACATGACCAAAGACACCGAAGTGCTCACCGAGTGCGTGCGCGTGGCTTTGTCGCGCGTTATCTGCAAGGAGTACATGAACAACGAGGGCGTGATCAACGTGATCACGCTGGACCCCCAGATCGAGCAGATGATCGCGCAGTCAATCCAGCGCACCGAGATGGGATCGTTCCTCGCGCTTGATCCGAACATTGGGCAGGTGATTCTCCAGGCGGTGGGCCAGGAGGTGCAAAAGCTTCAGGACCGCGGGCTGCAGCCGATCTTGCTGGTGGCCCCGCAGATCCGTCCGGCGGTGAAGAAGCTGACCGACCGCTCGTTCCCCAACCTCGTCGTGCTGTCGTGGAACGAGATCGCCCCGCGGGTGAACGTGAACCCGGTGGGGATGGTGACCGCGTAGCCCCAAATCGGTTTGATCGTGTCGCGCGACACGCCCGGGTCAGTTGATGTCCTCAGGCCATCGCGGCCGCTTTTCGTTGCAGCTCCTGGATGTTGCGCGCCATGTCCAGCTCGGACATGGAAGCCGCCTTCGCCACGCTCTGATCGATCGCGTCCAGGATGCGGTCCATCACCTCGTCGGTGGCGTTGATGGGCGGGTTCACACGGAACATCGTGGGCGTGTGCACCGGCGAGAGCAGCAGCGTGCGGTGCTTGGAGATCAGCTCCTGCACCACGACGAACGCCTGGGGGATGCTCCTGACCACGAAGGTGCGCATCAGGCCGAGACCCTTCGCACCCTCCACCACGGTGGGGTACTTCGTGATGAGCCCGTCCAGCATGGCGCCCAGCCGATCCCCAAGGACGCGGGCGCGCTCCACGAGATTTTCATCGAGGACCGTGCGCACGGCCGCGATGGCAGCCGCACAGGCGAGCGGGTTTCCCCCGAACGTAGTGTTGTTGAACAGCGGGCGCTTGTCCGCCGCCTGCTGAACGACCGGGCGATAGGTGCAGGCGCCGATGGCCATAACTCCGCCGCCCAGGAATTTTCCCAGGCACATGATGTCAGGGACGACGCCCTCGTGGTCCACGCCGAACATCTTGCCGGTACGGCCGAAGCCGGTCTGGATCTCGTCCACGACGAGCATGATGCCAAGCCGGTCACACAGCTCGCGCACCTGCTGCAAGTAGCCAGCCGGGGGCACGGTGCAGCCCGAGCCGGCCTGCACCGCCTCCAACAGCACGGCCGCGGTCATCGGGCTGACCGCCTTGCGCAGCGCGTCAATGTCCCCGAAGGGCACCAGCGACACGCCGTCCAGCAGGGGGAAAAACCCCTGGCGCCAGTAGTCGATCCCCGACACCGAAGAGCAGGCGATGGACATCCCGTGGAACGAGCTGAGCGTTGACACGATGTGGGGCCGCTGCGTGGTGAGCCGCGCCAGCTTGAGCGCCACTTCGATGGACTCGGTGCCGGACGAGCACACGAAAGTGTATTGCAGGTCGCCGGGGGTGACCTCGGCCAGCAGCCTGCCCAGATCGGCCATCGGCTTGTTGAAGGCGAGCCGCGAGGAGAGTGGCATGCGGTCGAGCTGCTGCTTCACCGCCTCGACCACCCGCGGATGGCGGTGGCCCAACCCGAAGACGCCCCCGAAGGTCATGCCGTCCAGGTACTCGTTGCCGTGGATGTCCCAGATGTAGGGGCCCTGCGCTTCCCACTCCACGAAGTCCTCGGCCATCAGGCGCATTTGTTTGCCCAGGCCCGGGTCGATGTAGTGGATGAAGTTGGAGACGGTCTCAAGGACGATCCCCGAAATCTGCTCGGCGGGCACGGGATGCTTCACGGTGGTCTCCTCAAAGCGAAGTCCCCGGGAAGTACGCCCCCTCCGCGCGCTGCCCCTGTAGGATCTGATACAAGGGGTGTCGCCCTCGCTCCCCGTGGCACCGCAGGAAACGCCCCTGGGTGAATCGAACGCGGGTCGGCTGAACCGTATCTGGAGGAGGTGTGGGCGTGGAGGTTCACCTGGGGTTAAGTCCGGAGGAGATGATCAACATCTTCAACGGCATGTACCTGGACGTCTGGGAGAAGACCCGCGAGAAGGTGAACTGGGAAGCGGCCAACATCTCCCAACAGATCAAGGACGGCAAGGAAGTCGACCTCTCCGACCTGCTGCTCCGGCTGCTCGAAGTGGTCATCACGGCGGCTCGCGACGGGGCCATCCTGACCATGTACTACAACAACGAGAAGGTGTACGAGGACCTGAGAGCGGCGGGCATTGAACTGCCGCAGAAGGACGCGGGTGATCCAGAGGAGGAGTAGCCTTGCGGTTTCTTAATCAAACGCTCATTTTAACAAGTTGTTCACGAGTTGTTCACAAGTCGGAAACAACTCCCAGGTATCATGAGGTCAAGCACTAACCCGTCTCGAGGAGGCAGAATATGGCAATCTCCAACATATTCGCAATGACCCAGATGCAAAACAACGACTTCCAGAACGCCATGACCATCTCAACGCAGATGCAGGCAGACGCGCAGAAGCAGCAGATGGAGCGCTGGAAGATCCTGCAGGACACGCAGACCAAGATCTTCGAGATCCAGCAGGACGTGACCGTGAACAAGGCTCGTACCCAGGACAAGATGTTTAACAAGTGGGACGAGTACATCCGCAGCTAGGCCGCGGAACACGGAGGCGGGGCCGTCGCGCGACGGCCCCGTTTTCGTTGGATGCGGCTCCAGATGAGCGTTTGATTAAGAAAACGCGCCGACGCCTTTACTTTTGGCAGTACATGTGTGATAGATAAACTAAAGTACGTCTCACAGACGAAGGGAGTCCCCTAAATGGCCATCTCTAACATCTTCGCGATGACCCAGATGCAGAACAACGACTTCCAGAACGCCATGACCATCTCCACGCAGATGCAGGCTGACGCTCAGAAGCAGCAGATGCAGCGGTGGAAGATCCTGCAGGACACGCAGACCAAGATCTTCGAAATCCAGCAGGACGTGACCGTGAACAAGGCTCGTACCCAGGACAAGATGTTTAACAAGTGGGACGAGTACATCCGCAGCTAGGCTTAGCTTCGGAACGACGTGATACGAAGGCAGGGTCACCCCTGCCTTCGATCGTTCTGGGAGGTTCTGATTGGCCCGACCGCGCGCGGCCGCCACGCCTGAGGAGCACAAGCGCCAGGAGCGCGCCTATGCCGACGCGCATGCGGCTACTTATTACCACGAGATGTACCAGGGGCCGTGGCCGCTGTACCGAGCGCGGATCGAGGAGCGGCTCTACCGCCATCTTCCCCGCCCCCGGCGCGTGGTGGACATCGGCTGCGGGCCCATCCCCAGCCTTCCCACGGTCTACGAGCACGCGGAGCGCTACACTTGCGTCGACCAGTCGCCGGGCTGTCTGGCGCGCCTGCGGCTGGCCTATCCGAGAGCCGAGGTCGTGGAGGCGGACGCCGAAGGATTTCGGGTGGAGGGCGCGTTCGATCTGGTGGTCATCATCGGGGTGCTGCACCACGTTCCCGAGCCGCCCCGAGTGATTGAGGCGGCCGCCGCGCTGTTGCGGCCCGCTGGCCTGATCGTCGGGATGGAGCCCAACGAGCGGGGTGAGGCGGTGATGGACTCGCCCAATGAGCGGGGGATTCCTGATGTCGAGTTCGACGCCCTGTACGGCCGCTTTGAGGTGTTGGAGCGCTGGGCATGGTTTGTGGCGGATTACTGGATGGGGCTGGTCGAGCGCGTCCCACTGCCCGAGAGGCCTCGCCGCTGGGCGGATCCGACCGCGTGGTTCGCGGCCGTGGAAGACGAGGAGCGGCACATGGCAGAGGGCGGCCTGCCCAGTATGAACGTGATCATTGCTCGCCGAAGATAGAAAAAAGTTCACCGTACGTTTACACCACGTTCTCTTTTTGGAAACATGCCCGGCTTAGCATGCGCGCACTCTATCATGGAGGTCGCCCATGTCCGTAACCGCCGTGGCGCTTGCGCCATTATCCCAATCCCCCGCGCCGCCTTCGGTGGCGCCTGTCGATTCGCTGCCGAAGGACACCGTTACGTTGGGCGGACGCCCCGCAAACGTGCTCCCCTTCGTGAAGCGTGACGAGGAAGGGCCCCTTACCCGGGAGGCCCGCGAAGACCAGGCCGAGCAGGCGGACGCCCTGCAGGCAGCACTGATTCGTGAAGCGATGAAGATTGAGCGGGAACGGCATAGAGAGAAGATACGTGCATTGTGGGCAGCGCTGGAGACCGAGCGGCTCCGCATCTGGGAAGAGGTCATGCTGGCGCGGCAAAAGGTAATGGACGACCTGTTCGAAAAGTGGTGCAAGCTGCTTCTGGGCTGAGTTTTCCGCCGGAGCGGCACCGGTGTTAACATCTTGTTCACATCTGTGTCGCGTCCGGCCCCGTATAATAGCATCAAAGCTTGGGGCAATAGCCCTCACAGGAGGAAACCCTCGTGGCCGACATTGGAACGGGTGGCGTCAACCACCACAAGTTCGAAGCAAACGCGCATCACGTGGGCGGACAGCGCGACGCTGTCGGCAAGAAGGATCTTGCCCGCACCGCCGGAGCAGAGGAAGCGGCTGACCGGGCCGGACGTGAGACCCTGGAAGATCAGCTCAATCTCGGGGAGACAGGGCGCGAAGCCGCCACCCACACTGGCTCCACGCAGAACCTCGCCGCCCAGGCTCGCAAAATGTCGGCCACCCGCACAGCCATGGAGCACGGCAACGTGAAGCCGGGCGACGTGGATCCGGGCGTCGAGCTCCCTAAAGAGCCGCTGGCCGAGCAGCCGCAGAAGGGCGTGCCTACCGAAGAGCCCAAGGGTGAGCCCGCGGACCCCGGCAAGCCCGCCGAGCCCCCTACGGGTCCTCCGGGTGAGGTTCCGCCGTCCCAGCCGGGGATGTCGAAGACCGACTACGCCAACAAGGCGAAGGCGGCCGAAGACGATGCCAAGCAAGCCAACATGATTTTCCAGCAGATGGCTGCCGACCGTCAAAAGTGGATGATGGAGATGTGGAAGATCTGGCAGGACACCCAGAACAAGATCTTCGAGATTCTCCAGCAGGTCGCGCTCAACCGCGCCAAAGTCTCCTCGGCCATGGCCGAGAAGTGGGCCGCGGTGCTTGGCGGTTACGCCGGTTAGGCCACTGGCGGCGTCAGCAAAAGAAGCGCTCCTTTAGGGGCGCTTCTTTTCATATCATCGTGGACGTATCGATGTACATTTCCTCGAGCTTGCGCCGGTTGTCGCGGTTGATGCGCATGGCCTCGTTGATCATCTCGTTGCCTTCCCGCACCAGCTCGAGGCCTTCCTGGATGTGGGAGGGCTCGCGGTCGTCGAGGAAAAGGCGCATGTTGGCAATGCCCTGGTTGTACATCTCGATTCCCTGGAATCCCACCTCCAGCTCCTCGCGGAAGTCCTCAAGCGCTTCTTCGGGGATCTCGATGTCGCGGATGTCCTGCTCCTTCTGCGCGAGAATGCGCGCGATGCCATCGAGGAAACTGGAGTACGCCTCGACCGTCCACTCGCCGCTGACAACCTTGTCCCCGGCCTCCTTCAGCTGCATGTAGCGCTCGTTGACCTTCTGCTGCGCCGCCACTTCGCTGGGCTCGGCGGCGTGCGCCACCTTGGGCAGCATCGCGTTGCACCGCTGACAGTAATTGTATCCGCCGGGATTTTGCTGGCCGCACTTCACGCAGATCAAGAAACGAGAACCTCCTCTAGACAGGGGTCGGCATGGACGGTTCGCGAACGTGCCGGGCGATCCTGCGAAACCTTGGTGTGGCGCGCCCGGGAGAGGTAATTTGTGGGTCGGTCGCCGAACCTACGTCCTGATGCGCTTCTCGAGATCCATCCTCTTGTTGCTGTGCGCCGGCCTGCTGTGCACACAGGCGTCCGCCCGTGACTTCACGGCCCGCCAGTTGATCGACCACCTGTACGTGGTCAATCAACAGCTTCCCATTCAGACTGTGATCGTGGAGATGGACGCCACGGCATTGCCGGCCAAGGAGAAGGGTGGGACCGGCAACCTGGTCCCGGCGTCAAAGGACAAGATTTTCTTCAAGAAGCCTAACAAGCTGCGCGTGGATTCAGTGCTTATCGCGCCAGGCGACCCGATGGACGGCAAGCAGCTCACGGTTATCCGCGATGGCGTCAACAAGTGGCTGTTTGTCTCGATGGGGCAGTACCCGGTGAAGAAGGGGCAAGACGAGCCCGAGCCGACCTCGCACCTGCCGTTCCACCTCCAGGTCTATCCTCAGGACGCCCAAAAGGAGTACACCATCGTCGGCAAGGACACGGTGGATGGGGTCAGCGCGGACGTTGTGCGGATCGGCGATCCGGCCAATCCCAAGCACACGGTCACAGTGTGGATCGATCGGCATCGCTGGGTCCCCCTGCGCAAGGAAATCGTCGCCGGCGGGGGCAAGCCCGGTGAGCCCACGGCGGGAAAACGCATTTTCTACAAGGACATCCGCAAGCTGCCGGACGGCCGCTACTTCCCGTTCAAAATCGAGATCTATGAGGGGGACGTGCTCACCAGGGCGGATCAGTACAAGGCGGTGGGCATCAACGAGAACCTGCCGGACAGCCTGTTTGAGCCCATGAGCCGCTTCGTCAAGTAGAAGGCCCTCGCTACTGCGGCGGCTCCGTCCAGCCGTCCTCGCTCGCGGTGTGTCCAGCCACCTTCAAAGCCCTTGCTGGGCCAGGTATTCTTCGGCGGCCTGGCGGTAGAACTGGTAGGTGGCCCAGTTCATTTGCAGCGCTTCGTTGAGCAGGTCGTTTCCCATGCGCGCCTTTTCCAGCCCGGCCTGGAGAGATGAAAGCGAGCGTTCGTTGACGTACTCGCGGAGATCTTGGAGTGCCACCAGATACCATTCGATGCCGCGACGGCCGACCTCCATCTCGGCGTTAATCTCCTCACCGCAATCGGCGGGAACCTCCATGCCTTCGACTTCGCTCAGCTTCTGTTGAAAGAGCGCGTCAAGCTCGTCCACCATGGCAACGAAGTCCTCGATGGCCATCTGCCCGAGGCTGACGTCCCGGACCGATTGCTCGACCCGGACGAGGTGCGCGGTGAGCTTTGGGGGAGCCTGCACCGCTGAATTTTCTCGCGTCTGGCAAAAAGCTCCTCCGCCATGACTTCTAGAAGGAAATTCAATTCATTGACTTGAATTCAATAGGCCCTGGAATCTTGACGCCCTGGCAGGCGAGGAAAACTCTTCTCCGGAGGCCACTCTGGAAGGAGTGTTCCTGCCGGGTGGGTAAGGCAAAGGTTCCCCCAAGATTCCAGGGCGCGCGCCCCGCAGGCGTTCGCGCGCCACTTTCTTGATGAGGAGGTGCCTTTTGAGATCCAGGCAAAGCCTGTCGGCCACCTTCACGACGCTTCTTGTATCGGTTTTTCTCTTCTTGTTGACGTCGGAAGCGTGGTCCGTAACCCTCTACTCGGTCCGACCCAGGGACACTATCGCCAAGATCGCGCGCTCCAACGGCGTGACCGTGGAGCGCATTCTCCGCGCCAATCCAGAGCTGGGACAGAACATGAACCTCAAGATCGGGCAGATCATCGTGATCCCTGATCGCGAGGAGATCGTGGTCAAGGACGGTGAAGAGGAGGCGCCGCCGGCCGCGGTCGTCCTCAAGCAGGTTTCTCTCGTCCCCACCCGCTCTGTGGTGGAGGTGGCGGCTGAGCCCAACCGTCCAAGCCCGCTGCCCACGCCGGTGGCGCACGACGACGCGGTCCTTCCCGCGGCGCCGACGCGGGTCGACCAGGTCGCAGTCGTCAACGACCAGCAGATCCAGCTCCCCAACGACCACCATCGTCCCCAGCTCGCGTCCCGCCGCGGCCGAATCCTCACGAAGATCACCGCCATGGCGCGCCGCTTCATCGGCGTGCCGTACGTCTGGGGCGGCACAACCGCGCGCGGCTATGACTGCTCGGGTTTCACCCAGCGCATGTACGCGTTGGCCGGCGTGTCGATCAAGCGGCTCGCCGACGATCAATACTACCAGGGCAATGCCGTGGACGCGCCGATGCCCGGCGACCTGGTGTTTTTCACAACCTACTTGCCGGGGCCGTCCCACGTGGGCATCTACCTGGGTGACAACTTGTTCATCCATGCGTCGAGCCGCAAGGGTGTTACCATCACCAGCCTCGGTGACCCCTACTTCAAGCGCCGTTATCTCGGCGCGCGCCGCTTCTTCTAACTGGGAGTGGGTGCCGCGAAGGGCGTGTCCTCACCGTGGGGTCACGCCCTTCTTGTTTTCAGAAAACCCCGTCACTACGGGCTTTCTCTGCGGTTGACAAGGCGTATGGCCTATGCTAAACTGAGCGGGATTCTGCGGAAGTGGTGGAATTGGCAGACGCGCTGGGTTCAGGGTCCAGTGCCCGCAAGGGCGTGGGAGTTCGAGTCTCCCCTTCCGCACCAGACGATAGAGCCTGCGAGGGCTCTATCCTTGTTTTTGGCGGGGTGAGGCGATGAAGGTCCGGTTCTGGGGCACGCGTGGCTCGATTCCCACTCCGGGCCCCTCGACGCTCAAGTACGGCGGAAACACGTCCTGCGTTGAAGTGCGGACCGAGAACGGCACGCTGATCATCCTCGATTGCGGATCGGGCATCCGCGAGTTGGGTCGCGAGCTGCTTTCCGCACCCCAGCGCGACCGCGACATTCGTGGCCACATTCTGCTGAGCCACACGCACTGGGACCACATCCAGGGGTTTCCGTTCTTCATGCCGGCCTTCATGCCGGGGCACAAGTTCGACATCTACGCTGCCGCCGACATCGACAAGAAGCTGGCCGACGTGCTGGCCGGACAGATGGAGTACGAGTATTTTCCAGTAACCCTCGACCGCATGGAGTCGCGTATCCAGTTTAACGAGCTGCGCGAGGGGACGTTTGAGATCGACGACGTGCGGGTGAAGGTCCAGTATCTCAACCATACCTCCCTGTGCCTCGGCTATCGGCTAGAAGCCGACGGCAAGGTGCTCTGTTACTGCACGGACATCGAGCCGAACTCCCGGCTTCTGCTCCGCTCCGACTTCCAGCGGGCGCCCCACGAGGATTTCGAGGCCGCGTGCGCGGCCATCATCCACGCCGAGGACCGTCGGTACGCGCGATTCATCCACGGCGCCGATCTGCTCATCCACGACGCGATGTACACTGAGGCGGAGTATCGCAGCAAGGTGGGCTGGGGGCACAGCACGGATGCGTTCTCAACGCAGATCGCGCTGCTCGGCGCGGTCAAGACGCTTGCCCTGTATCATCACGAGCCGGTCCACGATGACGCGAAGCTCGACGAGATGACTGCCAGTTGCAACCAGATGGTGCGCGAGTTGGGGGCTGGCCTGCGGGTGCTGGGAGCTTCCGAGGGGCTGAGCCTGACGCTCTGAGACGGTCAGCCTTCTGGAGGAGTTTATTTCAACTGCCAGAAAGGTATTTCGCTTTCGGACCGCCCCGGCGGGCGTCGCGCGAGGGCCGGTGAGGCATGAGGCCGGCAATTCCGAGGCTGGAGGATCGATGCCGGGATGGCGCCCATCAAGGTGCTGATTGCTGATGATGACGAGGACATCCTGAATCTCGTGAAAGTGGCCCTGCTGGCCGAGAAGTACGAGATTGTCCTGGCCCGGAATGGGAGCGAGGCGGTGGACCGGGCGCGTGAAGAGCAGCCAAACCTCATCCTCATGGACGTGGAGATGCCTCGCATGAGCGGCCTGGAGGCGTGTCGCGCGCTGCGCGCTGACCCGGGCTTGAAGAGCGTACCGGTCATCATGCTGACCAGCCGCAGTTCCGAAAAGGACATCATGCGCGGCTTTCAGGACGGCGCCCACGACTACATTACCAAGCCGTTCAGCCTGTCACATTTGCGCGCGCGCGTGCGGATCTGGCTGCTGCGCTCCGGGCAGGTCCCTGAGGACGCCCCCCCTGAGGAGTAACCCAGCTATTGCTCTACCAGGCCGGAGCGTGCCGTGTACTGAGGATAGTTGGCGGCTATATCAGCCCCGGAGTGATTGGTACCGGCACAGACCAGGGTGTAGACGTCAGGGTTGCTGGCCGCGCCGTAGCCGTTTGCATAGGTGGAGAAACCTACTGACGGGCAAGTCGGAAGTGCCTTGATGAAACCGCCGGCGGTCAACTGGGTAGTGTTCTGCGGGTAGCGGCCGTTGTTGTCCTTTGAGTACATCTCGCAAGCGGTCCCGATGTTTTTGACGTTGGACGCGCACGCCGTATACTGGGCACGCGCGCGCGAGCGACGGAAGTTGACCGTGCCTATGGCTGCGATGATCGAGATGATCGCGATCACGATCATCAACTCGACGAGAGAAAAGCCATGACGACGTCTTTTCACGGGGGCGCTCCCTTTCGAAGTGTGGCGCGCTGGAACGAATGTGGTTGTTCACGCTAGATTATGCCCATAAATCTGCTACGCGTCCAGGGGGCGGTGAAACGAATTTTGCGAGTCCCTCTGCACCAGGCCCTGGGCGGTGGCGTACTCGGCGAGCGTCTTCTGAAGCAGGCGTCGGCCGCGCGCGATACGTGAGCGGACCGTTCCGATGGGGACGCTCAGCAGATCCGCCATGTCCTTGTAAGTCATCTCCTGGACGTCGCAGAGAAGCACGGCCGTGCGGAACTCCTCGGGCAGGCGGTCGAGGGCTTTGAGCACCTCATGGTCCCAGGTGCCTGCCATAAGGGCTTGCTCAGGCGTAGGCTCGGCGGAATCGGCAACCGCGTTGAACGTGAAGAAGTCCTCGGCCACGTCCAGGGAGACGCGGTCGGGGCCCCGCGTGCGGCGCTGCCAGGCGTTCACGTGCACGTTGTGCAGTATCCGCATAAGCCATGCCTTGCAGTTCGTGCCGCGTTCGAACTGGTGGAAGAAGCGGTAGGCGCGCAGGTACGTCTCCTGAACCAGGTCTTCGGCATCCGCGGCGCTTCCGGCCAACCGGCGCGCCATCCGGTACACCACATCGAGGTGCGCCAGGGCCTCGCGCTCGAAGGCAGCGTCGTCGGGCCCGCCGTGGAAGAGGGTCAGGAGGATGAGCATGGCCGTCGCGGATGTTCGGCGTCGTCGGTCACGATCTTTTTACGCCGGTCAGCGGCCGGTCAGCCGGCCTTCACTGCCCGGTCGGGGCGGGGGTCTAGAATCTCGACATAAGGACTACCGCCGTTCGGGACCGGCGGAAGATGCGAGGGACGACGATGGCTTCCACCGATATTTCCAGCAGCACATTCCGTGCCACCTCTTCCAACAATGCGCGCACGGAAGCGCAGCCCGAGGTCCGCACGGCTGCTGCTGACGAGGACCGCTCCCAGCCCCGCGTCGACGAGGGCGAGCGTTTTGAGTACTCCTCCGCGTACGAAGATGAGGACGAGGACAACGGCGCTCCCTCAACGCTGGCCGCGGCCCTCCGCGAGGAGCAGCCCGGGACTTCCACTCGCAGCAGCTTCAAGAACCCGCCCGGCGTGAAGAGCGAGCTCGAGGGCTACGACCAGGCGAAGCTCAACGATCCGAACGTCCGCACCCCGAAGTACCTCTTCGGCCGCGTCGCCCAGAACTACAGCCTCGACAGCCTGCGCACCAAGGAAGACGGGACGAAGCTCCTCAACGAGATGCTGCCCGACCTGCGCGCCGCCGGCCTCGACGTCATCAGCGTCGACCGCGACATCCTGAAGTACCGCAATCCAGAGACCGGCAACGTCGAGGAGATCGACGTCATCCGCGCGCTGGGCGGCAACCGCAGCTCGAAGGGCGAGACGCCCGGATGGCAGTGGAGCCCGGTCACCATCAATGGCGTGCCGGTCGACGGCCAGCAGGGCGCGCAGCAGGCTGGCGGCGCGGTGCCCCCGCCGCCCAACGTCCCGATGACCGCAGAGCTGCAGGAGCTTGGACAGAAGTTCATGGCCGTGGCCCAGAAGTACCCGCTCGCTGACGTCGAGAAGGATAAGAAGGGCGTGGAAGGCCGCCTCAACGAGATGACCGGCGACCTGAAGGCCAACGGCGTGAACGTGGCGAGCTGCTGCAAGGACGTCATTGTGGTCCAGCTCAAAGACGGCCAGTTCCAGTGCATCGACGTGGTCCAGGGCGCCGGCGCGGCCGGCGCGAGCTGGCAGTGGATGCCCAGCAGTCTCCCGATGCCCTTCGCGCCTCAGCTGTAGGATGCGGGGGGGGTGCCTCCACACCCCGGGGGCTTTGCCCCGACACCCCACCCCCCGCGCCCAGGGGAGCACCCCTGGACCCCCTTCACTGGGGCCAGCCCCAGACCCCATTCGTGCCGGTTGGAACGTCCGAGCGCTTCCCCGAAAGTCTCTCTTCAAGCCGCGCTGACGCGCGGTCCACCTGCGTTGTTTCCTCCGCTGGTGCCCTGCTCAGACAGCAGGGGCTCATCCCGTAATCGCAGAAATTCTCGCCCTTCCGCAACATGGGAGTGGATGGGGCCCGGTGGCCTTCACGGTCTTCAAAACCGCTGGGACGCTAACACGTTCGGAGTGTTCGACTCGCTCCTACTCCCGCCAGAAGCCTGTAATGACGCCGTTTTCATGGTAGAGGCGGCATTGAGTGTTTCTCAAGGGCCTCTCTCAGAACTAACCCTCTGTTTTGTTCCAGTCAATCGGAACAGTGGACTTCTAACTTCGACAAGAAGCTGGCCGACATGGTCCCAGGTGCCTGCCATAAGGGCTTGCTCAGGCGTAGGCTCGGCGGAATCGGCAAGCCTCTCACCTCTTGATATATAATGCATATATGCTGTATGATGGGGATGCAGGGGTGGTCGAGAACGTGCGTGGATGCACCAGGGGGCCGCGGTGAACGCGAAAGAGGCGATTCGGAAGTTACGGGAGGCCGGCTTTGAAGAGAAGCGCCACACGGGATCGCACAAACACTTCGAGCATCCGGACTTCGGCTTCAGCGTGCCCGTCCCGATGCACGGCGCCAGGGACCTGAAGAATTACGAGGAGGCCTCCATTCGCGCCGCGATTCGAGGGGCCGAGAAGATGCGAAAGGAGAGCCACGGCAATGGGTAAGACGAAGGCTGAGCAGTTCCGCTACCCCGTGCGGATGTGGCAGGACGAGGACCAGGAAATCGGCGTGGAGGTCGCGGGCCTGGGGCCACAGGCCTTTCTCGTGACACACGGTCACGATTGGGACCACGCCCGGGAGATGGCGCGGGAGATTCTCACCCTGCACCTGGAGGGCGTATTCGAGCGCGGCTTTGAGGCGCCTGCGCCTCCCGCTTCTCTGCAGAAGGACGGGCAGCATTGGGAATGGGTTTCACCCGCGGCGCCCGTGGCGGTCGCGTTCGCCATCCGTAAGATGCGTCGGGACGCAGGCTTAACCCAGGGTGAAGCGGCCGCGCGCGTCGGCAAGAAGCAAGCGACCTGGCAGCGGTGGGAAAATCCCCGCCTGTGCAATGCCGAGCTGAAGACGCTGGAGGAGATCGCCCAGTCGTTCGGTCGGCAGCTAGAGGTCGCGTTCAAGTAGGTCGGGTGTTTCCGCAAATGGGCACTATCACCGAGCGGCTGCAGGCGGCCGGCCTGAAGATGCTGCGATGCCAATGTTGAACGGTCTTCAAAACCGCTGGGACGCTAACACGTTCGGAGTGTTCGACTCGCTCCTACTCCCGCCAATCAGCTTTGCTCCAGCTCAGTCGCGCTCGAACGTCTTGTGCTCCAGCTCGCCGACGGCCGCCATTTTCGCCGCGACCACGCCGATGGCGAGGGAGCTCACGCCGTCCGCTTCCTTGCGGGGGATGTTGTAGCCCGGCGCGCCGCACAGCGCGAAGTCAAAGGTGTTGTCCTTGTCGAGCATTCCCTCGGTGAGGAGTTTTTCCAGCAGGCTGTTGCTCTTGCTGCTCAAATTCGACAGGACCAGCTTGCGCGATTCCTTCGGCGTGAGCACCGGCATGCCCACCTGCTGAGCCAGCTGGTGGAGCTTTTTGCTCTCCGCGCGCTGCTCGCCCTGGATTGCGGGCGCCGATTGCGCCTCTGGAATCGTCAGGTTCATCGACAGCACGACCCGCTTCACGCTCTCGCCGCGCGACTTGTCGATCAGCGTGGCCAGCTGCGGGGCGAACTCAGCGTAGCGCTTCTGATTGTACGCGTCGATCAGGGCCAGGTCGGCCGGGTCGAAATTGAGCGTGGTGAGCCGCACCCGCCTGCCACCCGGCTTGTCCGGCGGCGCTTCGAAATAGGTCGGGACGCTGGCCAGCATCGCTTTGCCGTCGCGGGTGGCCTCGGCCACCGGGAAATTATTGACCACGCCGCCATCCATCAGCTGCATGCGATACACCTCGGGGCGGGCCGGGTCATTCGTCTGCCGGACCAACTGCATCTGCGGAGCGCTGAAGAAGCCTGGCACGGCGGCCGACGAGCAGATGGCGGCGACGACGTCCATATTCGGGGTATTTTCGCTGCTGAAAACGATCTGTCCGTCAGCCCCTATGTTGAGCTTGCGCTTTAAATCGTCCGGCAGGTCGTTGTTGAGCATCGTCGACACGACCTTCAGCTTGAAGGGCAGGTCGCGGAACAGTACGGGCCGTCCCGCCACGCCGAGCTTCGCGCTGAGCAGGTCGTACAGCATGCGGTACATTTTTTGCGCCGAGAACATCCCGGTGCGATCGATGCCACGCACCTTGGGATCGACGCCGCCCATCAGCCACAGATAATCCGCGTAGAATTTTTTGAAGTCGACCTGTTTCATCACGCCCCCCAGCTCGTCCTCACGGTAGCCGCAGGCAAGCAGTCCGGCGGTGATGGCCCCGGCGGACGTGCCCACGTACTCGTCGACGGCGACCTGCGAAGGGCCGTTGCGCAGGGCGTCCTTCAGGTTGCGCAGCGCCTCGATGTAAGCAAATCCTTTTCCGGCGCCGCCTTCCAGGACGAAGGACATGCGCGTCGGCTCCTGGCCGGGAATCGCGGGCCCGAGCAGCTCGACCTGCTGCGGACCGGGCGGCAGCGTGGACACCTGCCCCACGCCGGCGCTTCTGTTGATGTTGTAGAACTCGCCCACAATCAGGGGATCCACCGCAAACGAGGGATGC
>VGFD01000039.1 GCA_016868975.1 Armatimonadota bacterium
AGGCATTGTGCGGAGATGATCAACACCGTTCCCTCGTTTGCCAACAACGTAAAGTCCTCTTCCAAGGACTTGCCCCCCGATTGCTGCTTCGGCGCGGACACTGTTCAGTCGCAGGGCGATATTCCGCCGGACTGTTGTTTCGGCGCCGACACCGTCCAGTCAAGCCGCGACCTGCCCTGCAACGGCGCCGACCCCGTCCAGTCGCACGGCGACTTCCCCCCGGACTGCTGCTTCGGCGCTGACACCCAGCAGAGCGGCTTCCTGTTCAGCGGCGCCGGCGACGTGAAGAGCTGAACCCGTGTCACTGCTGTCTCCACTCCAGCGAGTCGGCTCAGGCGCCGTCAGCTTCGTCCGCAACCTCCGGCCCATGCCGGAGGCGGCGGTCACGACGCCGGCGGACGTCCTGGCCGGCGGGCGCGCCGGTGGAGAAAGAGTGGACCGTCCTGGTTTACGCCGACGGTCGCAACCGCCTCGCTCACTCCACCGCGCTTGCCCTCAATAAACTGGAAGCAGTGGGATCCTCAAAGGACGTGCACGTGGTGGCCCAGGCCACCATGGAGCCCACCCTGATGGAGCGGATTTATCCGGAAATCCGCAGCATGCCGACCCGCCGATTCTACATCCAGCGGGATAAGGACGACACCCACATCACCTCTCCCGTGGTCGGAGACATGGGTGAAACGCAGCCCCTCAGCGAGCAATCGCTCACCGATTTCGTAAAATGGGGCGTGCAGAGTTTCCCCGCAAAGCGCTACATGCTGATCGTGAAAAAGCACGGCCTGGGCTTCGCGAAATCCGAGCCGGCCGCGCCGCTCTCGGCCCGCGACATGCGCTCGGCGCTGGAGCAGGTCAAAAAAGACACCGGCCGCAAGATGGACGTCATCGCCTTCGACTCCTGCTCGATGCAGCAGCTCGAAGTGGCGCACGAGCTGAAAGATCGCGCGAGCGTGATGGTGGGCTCGCAGGAAGATATTTTCGCGGTCGACTATCCATATCAGCAGATTCTTGCCGGCCTTGGCAAGGACGTGGACGCCAGCGCCGCCGGCGCCCTCATCGTGGACGCGCACCGCAAGCACGTGAGTCGTGGAATGCAGACGGCGGTCGCGCTCAACAAAGTCGGGGCGGCCTCCGCGGCGATCAAAGGCGTGGTGGACGCGGTGATTTCCGAAGCGATTCCCCGCAAGGTCGTGTACACCAACATGCTCAAGACCGCCTCGATGGAGCCGCAAGAGAGCATGCGCCTGGTCTACAATTTCCGCGACATCCGCGGATTTTTGCAGGGCCTCGCCAAAGACCCGCGGGTCACCTCCGAGACGGTCCGGCAGGCCGCGCTCAGCGCGGACCAGGCTCTCCAGGATTCCATTATTGACCACAGCCTTCCGGAGTGGAAAAAGACCATCAAGGACGCCCAGGGCTACACCGCGTTCATTCCCTGGAAAGCACAGATGGGCGAGGCCTACGGCAAGCTGGCCTTTGATCGCGACGCCGAGTGGTCGCGTCTCACAAATTACGTGTTCGAGAACCACGAGGACGCGCCCGAGCGGGAAAAGATCAGCGCCTACAGCGGCCTGTCGCTCACCCAGAAAATCGGAAAATTCGCCATCGGTCAGTACAAGAAATACATTTCGGCTTACCTGGCGGTGTCGTGCCGCTGCCGTCCCTCGTGCTCGCAGTACACCCGCGAGGCTGTCGAAAAGATGGGCCTCGTGGAAGGTACGAAGCTCGGCTTCATGCGCCTCCTGGCATGTGCGGGCGCGCAGGGCGTCATTGACGACCCGGTGCCGGGAACCAGTGGCGAAGTTCCCCCGCCCGCCCCGGAAATTCTCGTCCAGCCCCCGACCGCCGAGCCGAAGTCCGCGGCCCGTCGCCGCATCGAGCGCACGGCCATCGGCCTTACTCACATGACGGGACGCCTCATCGGCGGCCTCGCGGGCGCCGTGGCGTGCCTGCCGGCCGGCGTGGCGATGGGCGCGATGCTGGGCTGGAAGGCCGGCCGCGCCACCATCGACGTTTTCAACCGCGAATTGCTCACCAGGCATCGCCGCGAGTCAGTGCGCAAACTCGTGGAATTGGAGCACCTCGTGGGTGACCCGGGTTTTGCGACCTACAAGAAGGTCCGCTCCATCACAGGAAGTGACCGCGTGGCCCGTACCGTGGGCGGCGTGGTCGGCGGCGTCATCGGAGGCACCGCGGGCCTGCTGGGCGCGCTCTACAAGGGCTACCGCTGGGGCGCGCTGTTCGGGGGCCTGTGGGGGGCCAACGCGCTGAAGGACGCATTGGGAGAGTTGCCGGTGCACCCGGGCAACGAGGCGATCCTGCGCCAGGATTACGGGCGGTAGAGACTACGGGCCGACGCCCCGGGTCTCCGGCTTACGACCGGCTGCGGACGACGGGCACTCATAGAAAAACTGCGAGCCACCACCCGCTGACCGAGCGCCCTCCGCGCCCATCACCCCGTGATTGTTCGGATACATCGTCCGCGGCACCGGCGTCGGGGCCGGATACACCAGCACTTCGCCCACGCCGGCCTCGCCGGGCGCCCGCATGACTTCCCCCATCGCGAGGAGCACGCGGCCCACCTCGTACACAGAACCCTCCCCGGTGCCCGCGAGCACGCGCCCGTCGGGGAGAATCTCCAGCGTCTTCGCCTGCACGTTGAGCTGCACTTTGGGAAACAGGTGCGCCCGGTCGTCGACCCGGATGAGGTCGCCGTCGCGCGGGTCGACGCTGAGATACGCCTTGCGGAGCCGCTCCAGGCCGCCTTCGCGATGCGGGCGGAACATCAATTCGCCCGGGCCGTGCACCTTCAGCTCGAAAGCCTCGCCGACGCGGACCACGGTGGCCCCGCGCCCGCCCTTCCACACCTGGGCGCCGTCCGGCCGCGGAGGCGGCGCTTCCATCGCGCGCACCTTGAGCCAGCGCGCCCCCAGGGCGATGAAGACGATGACGGCACCCAGCCACAGGACATCCCGATGTTTGCGCATGGTGCTTGCCTCCGACCCGGTGATCTTCGGCGCGAAACCCATCGCGCCTTCATGACGAAGCAATCGCCGTGACCCGCGTGAAGGAGCAATCCCACGACCCGCCGAAGAACATGTTTAGCATTCATGACTCCGGTCTAGCATTCATGACTCCGGGTATGTAAGAACCACCACAAGTTGATAAGACGATTCACGGTGCCCGGCTGCACAATCGCCCCACCCCCCCCCATTGCAGCCGGGTACCTTCTTTTTTTCAGGGGGTCTTTCCCGGCGCGGACCACTCGTCTTGAGGCGGGGGCGGAGCGGCCGGCTCGTCCTGGGCGGGGTCCCGCAGGCGGGCACGCTCCCCGGGGGTGACGTCCCCCACGTCGTACACCAGGATCTCGTAGGGGTACAGCCCGGCCGCGTTCATCGGCCGCTCGTCGGCCCCGCGCTCCCGCACGAATTCCTGGGACTTGCGGACCGGAGCGCCGAACAGCCGCCCCAGCACGTCCTGCATGAACCGGTACTGGCGCTTGCCGCCCGCCCCGGCCACGATAAAGCATCCCCGCTCGTGGAGCACCGCGTAACGGTAGCCGCTGGCCCGCACAAGATCGACTTCCTCGCGGCCGTAATGCGGGGAGCGCGCCACGCCCGACGCCCCCTCGTTGATGTTGCGCAGGAAGGTGAGGAAGGGATTGTCGGCCAGGCGCGCCGAGCGCCCCAGGAACGCGGTCTGACCCTGGGGGGGATAGCCCGGCGGCAGCGCGCCCTCCCCCCAGCCCCCCAGCACCCGCTTCCCGTGGAACATCTGGTAGTAGTTGACGAAGTCGCCCTCGCGAAAGGGCAGTTCCAGGACGCCGCCGATGTCCTGGGCCGCGATCCAGGGATAGAGGTCCGGGACGTTCAGCGGCGTGTAGGACAGCGGCGCCTGGCTGGCCCGCGCCATCTGGCCGAGGACTGGAAAGGCCAGCAACACCAGCAGGAGGGGGCGCAGGCGGGGAGAGACCTTCAGGCGCTGGAACGCGGTGGCCACGCTCCACGCCAGCAGCACTCCGAAGCCAAGCACGAACAGCCCTGACATGCGGACCGGTGAGAAAAGCCTCGCAAAGAAGGGCACGTATTTAAAAAACAACGCCTGCGGCATGCGGATTCCGTCGCTGAGCCGGATGCCGAAAATTTCCTGCACGTACTCGTCGGTCAGCCCGCTCTTGAGGTAGGGGCCCAGCACCAGGAAATATCCCACCAGCGTGACCGCCACCCAGAGCCAGGGACGGCGTGGAAAGATCAACAGGCCGGCCAGGATGATGAGTGAAAATACGACCGGAGCCGAGCGGCGGTACTCCTTCGTGAACGGGAAGTCCCAGGTGTTGGAGTCGCCCTTGAAGCGTTGCAGCGAGTTGAGCAGGTTGTCGTTCTCGGTGTGCACGTTGGTTTTCGGGTGCATTAGATCGACCAGCGGGGGAAAATTTCGAAAATAGGTCATCTCGGGCAGCGGCTGCCGATTGCCGAGTTGCTGAATGTACCAGGTGGCATACGGGATGGAGGTGATCACCGCCACCAGTGCGGCCACCGCGAATTGCCGGCCCCGCGGCGCTCCGTCGCGGCGCACGATCCAGAGCGCCGTCGCGAGCGTTCCGACAACGATCGCCAGGCCAACCAGGCGCGGCGACCAGTCAAGATACATCGCCGCAATAAGCAGCACGACGGCGCCAGACACCATCCACCGCCAGCGGCCCTGGGGCGCCGCCAGCGCCACCAGCCAGAGCACCGTGAGAAACAGCGCGCTCATGCCGTAATACAAATACATGGTCGTGCACAGGCCGAACGCCGCTCCCGCCAGCAGTGGCTCGCGCCACGATGTCTCCGCGCGGGTCATGCGCATCAGGCACATCGCGTACAGCGCCAGTGGAAATACCGCCGCCTGCCGGATGCGCCCGCTGTCGATCTCCACCAGCACGTAGGAGCCGAAGCCAAACGCGACGCCGCACAGCACGGAGGCGGTCCAGTCGCGGACCATCAGGCGCCCCAGCCAGTATCCGCACAACCCGTTCAGGACCAGGGTCAGGACAACCTTGACGTTGTAATAGGCGGGTGCGCCGAAAATCGCCTCCAGCGGCACCGACATCGCCTGGAGGTCAAAAACATTGCCGGTCTCCGGATACGAGCCGCTGATGAGCGCGACGTAAATCGTATAAAAAAGCCCTCGCTGCTCCCAGGCGCCGGCCAGCAGTTGCTTCATCCACCAGTAGCGCCAGATCCAGCCTTCCAGCTCTCCGCCTCCAACGTACGCGGTGGTGAAGCGGGACCACACCGGGGAAACGATCCACAGGGCGAGGACCAGAAAAATGGCCGCGGCCGCGACCGTCCCCCAGGCGCGCGGAGCCAGCGGCTCCCGGGGAGGCGCGGCGCGGGTGGACAGGGCGTCTTTCACGGGCGCGTTCATGAACGATGAATCATCGCGTAATCGCGGGGTTGCGGCAACCCAGGAACGGATGCGGGCGCGGATTGAGGTCCAGCTCGTGGAGCCGGGCGGGTTGCAGGCCCAGCCGACGGGGGAGGTTCAGCAATCGGTCAGAGATTGGCCGCCCGCCGAGATCCTCGCGGATGGTGGGCAGCGCGTGACCGATGAGCACCTTCACCACCACGATGCCGCTGGCTGCGATGTCGGGCGGCGTGATCTGGGCCCAGTAGGCGTGCAGCCCGGCGCTGCGCAGGTAGGCGCGCCACGTGTCGATGGGATGGACGTGCGCGTCGGGATGCGCGGGCGGCAAGGGGCGGTCGTCGCCGCCGAACAGGAAGTCCACGTCGTCCCAGTCGGCTGCGCCGCCGCCCGCGTAGACGTGCTCGGCAAACGAGGTGAACGCGCGGTCGAGCGCTACTTCCGGATCCAGGTCGGCGCCCGCGCCGTAGGCGAACGCGGGATCGTGGTGACGGGAGCGGGCCAGAAATCCAAAGGTGGGGACGCCGATGTCGGTCGTCAGGTCGACGACCGCAACCTGGTAGCCTGCTCCGGTAATTTCGTCGAGCACCGGGTGAAATCGGCGGGGAAGGGTGTCCCAGGAAATTCGGCCCGGCACCATTTGCGCGTACCAGTGCGCCATCAGGCCGTCCACCGACGCGGTCTGACAGAGCGCGACGCGCACCGCGATCTCGATGTTGGGATGGGCCACGGTGCCGGCCGGCTCGGCGTGCATCAGGTGCTCCCAGGGCGCGGCGGTGAAAAACAGGTCGGCCGGCAGCGCCACGTCGTCGTTGCGGGCCAGACTGTGGGCGCGATGCCAGTCAAATTCGCGGCCCTCGTGGTAAGGAATCAGCGGGTGGCGTCCCTTCGGCGCATAGGGAATCCACGGGCGTGGATCCAGCGCCGAAACCGGGATTCCTTTGCGGGTGCCGCGCCACATCGCGCGCCCGGCCCGCGCCGAGGAGGCGTAACGCGCGAGGCCGCGCAGCACGGCCACGCTGTCCGCGATTTCGTCAAGGTCGTGACCGAAGCCGTGCCAGATGGTTTCCGGAAAAATATCCTGGGGAGACGGCATGTACGGCGTGGGTGCGGAAACCTTCGCACCCGGCCCGGCCGGCTCGGAGCTGGCGAGCGAGCGCGCAAGCGGCGTGTCTGGGATATTTTCCGGCGGGCGCCGGTGCAGCAGGCCGATGCGCGCGTCCTGGAGCCATTCCTGGGGCGTGGCGCTGTCCCGTTGGGTGGCGCCGGCCCACGGCGAGCAGAACACGCACTGCGGATGGGGCAGAAAAAAATGGATCGTGAAATTTCCGTCGTGCGCGCCAAATACGCCCACGCCGGGATCGGCGCCGGTGATGTCCATGGCCAGCCACTTGAGCATGACCACCTGCTCCTCGGTGGGCGGCCGGGAGGGATATTGCAGCGTGTCGTGCCCGTTGAGCGCCTCCAGGTAGCGCGCGTAGCGTTTCACGTCGCGGCTGAGCCCGAGAAGCCGCAATTCAAAGCAGCGGGGACACGGGCTGGTGTCTTCCAGCGGAAAATAGGCGGCAAAAGCGAGCGGGTCGGCTTCCTCTCGCTGATCGCAGGCGCGTGGATGAGGCAAGACCAGCGCGTAGGGAATTTCAGCCGCGTGCAGCCGCTGCCCCCAGGCGCGATAATCGAGCACGAAGCCAGGCCAGGGAATCAAGAACGCCAGCGTGCAGCCAGGAAAAATTTCCGCGGGCTCGCCCTCACTCCACGGACCGAGAATGAGGACATTGTCCGCGTGCAATGCGGTGGCGGGACGCGGTTCGGTCAACGGCTCCCCGGTTTGCTGATGGGCATTCCTCTGCGGCACAGCGGGCACTGCTCGGCGGGCCAGGATTCCACGTCGATTTCCAGCAGGGAATACAGCGGCACGTTCAGCGCCAGGGGCCCCAGCGTGCGGTGCAAGAGCGCCGCTTGCCCGATCACGTTGCCGCCCAGGCGGTGCACGACTTCGGCGGCCTCGGAGGAGGAGCCGCCGGTGGTGACCACGTCTTCGGCGATGAGCACGCGTTCTCCCGGCTTGATCTGAAATCCGCGACGCAGGGCCATTTTCCCCTCGCTGCGCTCCACGAAGACGCTGGGCACCCTGAGGGCCGCGGCCAATTCGTGTCCAACCAGCATGCCGCCGAGCGCCACGCCCACGACCTTGTCGGGGACGGCGCCGGCGCGCTGCACGGTCTGGGCCAGCGCCTCGGTGAGCCGGCGCCCCACGTGCGGATCCTCGAACAGGAGCGCGCACTGGAAATAGCGCCCGGAGTGCAGGCCGGAGCTGAGCGTGAAGTGTCCTTCGAGCATTGCGCCGCTGCGGCGCATTTCATCCATCAGGGGAATATTCAATGAGCTGCGCGTTTTCAGGCGATGAGAAACGCGTCCTCCATTTCGCGGATGATCTGGCGGGCGGCGTCTTTTGGATCGGCGGCGGCAGTGATGGGCCGCCCAACCACAAGATAGGAGGCGCCCGCCCGCAGGGCGCGGGCAGGCGTGGCGACGCGGGTCTGGTCGTGCAGTTCGCCGCCGGCCGGGCGAATGCCGGGGGTGACAATCAAGAATCCCGGCCCGGTTTCCTCGCGGATAGCCTTCACTTCCTGGGAGGATGCCACCACGCCGTCCAGCCCGCACTCCTGGCACAGGCGGCTGAGGCGCACGACGTGGGGCGTGACCACGTCGTCTCCCTCGGAGGAAAGGCCGATGTCCGGAAAATCCTTCGCGTGCAGGTGGGTGAGCAGGGTGACGCCGATTATTTTTGGCGGCAGCACGCCCTTGCGCGCCGCGCCCTCGCGCGCGCTTTCGGCGGCGGCGGTGAGCATCGCGCGGCCGCCGGTGGCGTGCACGTCGATGAGAAAAACCCCCTGCTGCATGCACGAATCGATGGCGTGCGCCACCGTGTTGGGAATATCGTGCAGCTTCAAATCCAGGAATACGCGTGCGCCGCGCTCCCAGAGGCGCTTTACGATGGACGGTCCGCAGGCGGTAAATAATTGCAGCCCGACTTTGAAACAGGAAACTTCCTCGGCCAGACGGTCCACGAGCGCCAGGGCGGCGGCCTCGTCGCCGACGTCCAGCGCCACGATGAGCCGCTCGCGCTCGGGAAGCAGCTGGTCGCCTTCGAGCACCATCAGCAGGCTCCCAGGAGCGAAAGGACCTGCCGCCCGCGCATCACGACGCGGCCGTCCACCATGGTGAGGACGGGCAGGCCGCGCACGGTCCAACCCTCGAATGGCGTGTTGCGCGACTTGCTTTCGAAGCGGCCGGGCTCGATGGTTTCCTCGGCATCCAGGTCGAGGACGGTCAGGCAGGCCGGGCGCCCCACCGCGATTTCCCCCAGGTCGGTGCCAAGGATGCGGGCCGGCGCGGTGGAGAGGGCGTCGATCAAGCGCTCGAGGGAAATCAGGCCGGGGCGGACAAGGCGATCGAGCAGGACGGGCAGGGCGGTCTCCACGCCGATGACCCCGAACGCGGCCTGCGAAAACGGCACCGTCTTTTCCGCGCTGGTGTGCGGGGCGTGGTCGGTGGCGATGGCGTCGATGGTGGTGTCGGCGAGGCCTTCGATGAGAGCCTGGCGGTCGCGCTCGGTGCGCAGGGGCGGATTCATCTTGTAGTGAGCGTCCTGTCGGGAAAGCTCGGCGTCGGTCAGGAGCAGGTGGTGCGGGGTGACTTCCGCCGTGACCGAAATGCCGCGTCGCTTGGCTTCGCGGATCATGGCCACGGAGCGGGCTGAGGACAGGTGCGCCACGTGCATGCGGCCGCCGGTGGCTTCGGCCAGCAGGATGTCTCGTGCCACGATAATATCCTCGGCGGCGATGGGCATGCCGGGGATGTTCTGGCGGGCGGCGTGCTCGCCCTCATTGGCGGCACCGCCTACGGTGAGGTGGTGGTCCTCCTCGTGGCCGATCATTGGGACGTCCAGCGCCTTCGCCTGGGCCAGGGCGCGCCGCATCAGGTCGGCGTTCATCACGCAGCGGCCGTCGTCGGAGAAGGCCACCGCGCCGGCCGCCTTGAGGGCGGCGAGGTCGGTGAGGGCCTCGCCCTTCTGGGCCACGGTAATGCACGCGATAGGGAGAATGCGGCACAGGCTCTGGCGCTCGAGCTGGTAGCGCACCCCTTCGGGTGTGTCGATGGGCGGCGCGGTGTTCGGCATGACGCCGACGGCCACGAATCCCCCGCGCACTGCCGCGCGTGAGCCGCTCTCGACGGTCTCCTTTTCCTCGCGGCCGGGCTCGCGGAAGTGGACGTGCATGTCCACCAGGCCGGGGGCCACGATCTTGTCGTCAACCCGCTCCAGATGCGCGTCGGGCGCCTCGAGGTGGGGGCCCAGGGCGGCGATGCGGGGTCCGTCGACCAGGATGTCAAGGGGCGCGATCCGCCCCTCGCTGTAGACGCGTCCGCCTTTGAACAGTACCTTCATTGCGTGCCCGGGGTTCGGGTTGTCGCGATTCTTCTCCTTCCTGCGGCATTGAGTTTAATTCAATTGCTAAATTGAATTTTCCTCCTCTTTATGAATTGCCTCGGCGAGCCGATCTATTACTTGCAGGTAACTCGTCCGGGCCGAATTGGGCAGGCTCGCAACGCTGGTCGGAGGTTTTGTCATGGAAGCCCTTGCAGTGATGGTTTGTTCATCGGTCCTTCTCGGAATTCTCCACAAATACAGCGGCAAGAGCGCACTTTCCGGCGAGTAGCATTCGTCCGCTCCTCTCACCGGAGGCGTTCGCTGTCCCCGCGGTAAAGACGTGGTGAACCCCATATCCCCTGAGCAGCGCGCCGTGTTGACCACGGCGCGCTCTGTTTTTTCGCGAGGATACCTGCCTGGCCTCAAGCCCCGTCGTGACTGGCCTGCGCGCGCGGCACGGGGCGCCAGGCCATCCCAACAATCACCGATGGCTCGACCCTGATCCGACGTGGCGGGCTCACCCCTTGAATTTGGGGCCCATCATGGCGGATGATCCCTGCTCGCGGGAACACACGGGCTCGTCCCGGCGTTATCGTTGCGCGCACCAATGCAGAGGGGACCCCATGAGGCAAAGAATCCATCGTCGTTCAGAAGCGCGAGTAGTGGCAGTCGAGCATCCGGGCCGCAGGCTGGCCTGGATGTTCCTGGGGATGCTGCTCCTGCTGCTGGCCCTGGCCGCCCGCGCGCACGGGGCCACCGACGAGGTCCAGGTAAAGGTGGCCCCGGTGAAAGTGAAGGCGGGCGCCAGCCAGGTGGTGCCGGTCACGGTGACCATCCCCAGGGGGTGGCACCTGTTTGCCCTGCCAGCCCTGACGGGGCAGACCCAGAAGCCGACCTCGCTCGCGCTCACCGCGGGCAGCGGGATCACGGCGACGACGCTGCAGATGCCCGCGGCCAAGACGGTCCACATTGACTCGCTGGCTGCGGATGCCAACGTCTACGAGGGCACCATCAAGGTCAATGTGAAGGTGGCCGCGGCGAAGACGGCGGCCGCCGGCAAGCAGAGCCTGGCCGGCGAACTGTCCTACCAGGCGTGCAGCGACGAGCGCTGCTTCTTCCCGAAGAAGCTCAAGTTCACGCTCCCGGTGGAGGTCGTAAAGTAGGCTTCCAGCCGTAAAGGGAAACGGACGAACGAGAGCGGCCGCTCTTGTTTTTGTGTTGCTGGGCGCCGGTCCGACCCGGGCGCCCTTTCAGCGCAGTTTCGTCTTGCGCGGGTAAGGTCAGAGTCTTCCCTGCGTCAATCCGCTCAGGTCGGGCGCGTTGCCGACGGCCTGCTCGGGCTTGTTGTCGGCGCCAGCCGCGGCCTGCTCCGGCTTGTGCTCGGCAGCATTCTCAGCGCCAGCCGCGGCCTGCTCGGGCTTGTGCTCAGCCGATTGCCCCTTGCCCGAAGCGAGATCCAGAATCGAGCCCACCGGCGACTCCGCCGGCGGCGCCGCCGCGGCAGCCTTCTGCCCCGGCGCCTCATTGCGGTGTTCGGCCCCGCTCTGCGACACGCTCTCCGCCCCGCGCGCCGAGGTTGAATTCGAGGTGGGCGCCGCGGCCTTCGCGCCGAACCGCACGCTGAACTTCCCGTCCGCCTTCTCGACGTGGATCTGGCGGTTGCCGGCCGCGCCGCGCGAGACTTCCTTGCCTTCCTTGTCGCGCGCAACCACCGAGTCGGTGGCCTTGTCGAACTGCACCTTCAACTGCTCTCGACCGCCGCTCTTTCCGCCACCTATGGCGCTCGCCGCGCTCTTCACCGCGTCCTTGAGCCCGTCATCGCTGTTGATGGGGCGGGGTGCCGCGGCCGGTTTGGCGGCGGCCTGCTGGGAGAGCGGCTTTGCGCTGCGCGGCGCCTGGCGCGTGGCCTGGACGGCCTGCTCGGTGTTCACGGGACGCTGAACGTTGGTGCCGATTCTGCTCATTGGGACCTCCCGTCGTTGATGTCGGTGGGGAGGACGAATCACCCAGCCCACGACGATAGTACCATCTTCGTGGTCGGACTGGCTTCGAGCCATGGTCTCTTTCTCGGACCCGCCCGGGCGTATCGTGGCTCTAGGTCAGATGAACGACGGCATCAGGCCGCAGGAGCCCCAGAAGCAGGCGTCCAACCCTCCCCACCCATGCGACGCGCCCTGCTTTCCGTAACTGACAAGACTGGCCTGGAGGCCTTCGCCCGCCGTTTGAAGGCCTGTGGATTCGACCTGGTGGCCAGCGGCGGCACCGCCCGCGTGCTGTCCGCGGCCGGGCTAGAGGTGACTCCCGTCGAAAAGATCACGCGCAACGCCGAGGCTTTTGACGGACGCATGAAGACCATTTCCTTCGAGATCGAGTCGGCCATCCTGTTTGACCGCGACAGACATCGCGTGGAAGCGGAGACGCTCGGCGTCATCCCGATCGATCTGGTGGCCTGCAACCTGTACCCGTTCGCGGACGTCGTGCGGCGCCCGGATTTCACCATCGAAGAGGCGGTCGAGCAGATCGACGTGGGCGGTCCCACCATGCTCCGCGCCGCCGCGAAAAACCACGCCTGCGTGACCGTGGTAATGGACCCCGCGGACTACGACACCGTCGCCAGCGAAGTTGAGCAGCGCGGCAACACGCGCCCGGAAACCCGTCGCCGCCTCGCCGCGCTCGCTTTCGCGCGCCTCTCCGCCTACGACGCGCTCATCGCCAGCACGCTCGGCGAGGGCGTGCGCAGCCTTCCCCTGCGCGAGGGGATGCCGCTTCGCTACGGCGAGAACCCCCACCAGCGAGGGACGTTTCTGGAGCCGCTCGACGCGCCAACCGATCCGCTCGCGCTGACGAACTTCACCCAGGCCCAGGGCAAGACGCTCTCCTATAATAATCTTCTTGACGCGGACGCCGTGCTGTTCGCGCTCTGCCTGATCGGCGGGGATGGTCCGGCGGCGTGCATCGTCAAGCACACCAACCCCTGCGGCGCGGCCCGCGCGGACTCTCTGGACGACGCATTTGCGCGCGCCTGGGCCGGCGATCCCATCGCAGCCTTCGGGGGGATTGTTGGCGTCAACCGCCCGGTCGACGGCGCCCTGGCCGAGCGGATGCTGGAAGACAAGCGATTTTTCGAGATATTGCTGGCCCCCTCAATGGATACCGCCGCGCGCGAGATTTTCGCCACCCGGAAAAACTTGCGCGTGCTGTTGAATCCCGCACTGGACAATCCCCATCTGGTGCCGGCCTGGGAATACCGCTCGGTGCGCGGTGCCATGCTGGCCCAGATGACCGACGATCACCAGTTGGATGTGGAATTTGTCACTGAGGTGAGGCCGGATCCGCGTCAGGTGAGCGACCTGCTGCTGGCCTGGCAGATCTGCCGCGCTTCCCGCTCCAACGCGGTAACCCTTGTTCGCGACGGCATGCTGGTCGGAAACGGCGTGGGCCAGCAGGACCGCCTGACCTCGTGCCGCATCGCGGTGGAAAAGGCGGGCCCGCGGGCGCGCGGCGCGGTCGCGGCATCCGATGCATTCTTTCCGTTTCCGGACGGTCCGGAAGCGCTCGCCCGGGCGGGCGTTGCGGCAATTATTCAGCCCGGAGGCTCGGTGCGCGACAGCGAAACGTTCGCGCTTTGCAATCAATATGGCGTCGCCATGGCAACCACCCGTGGCGTGCGCTGCTTCAGACATTAGGAGGGTTTAACTGATGAGACAGATCGCCGAAGGAAAAACCAAGCAGATTTTCGACGTCGGAGCCGGCATCGTCCAGATCCGCAGCAAGGACGACATCACGGCGGGCGACGGCGCTCGGCGGGACCTGCTCACCGGCAAGGCGGTGCTGGCCACCGCCACAAACGGTCACGTGTATTCGTTGCTAAACGACGCCGGAGTAGCCACCCACTACCTTGGGCAGGATGACGAAACCACCTTCCGCGCCTACCACTGCGACATGGTGCCCATCGAGGTGGTCAGCCGCCGCATCGCCACCGGCTCGTATTTGAAGCGGAATCCCGAAATTGCCGAGGGCCATCGCTTCGTGCCCCTGCTGACCGAGTTTTTCTTTAAGGACGACGCCAACCACGATCCCCAGATCAGCGAGGAAGATATCGTTAAAGACAAGCACCTGACCGAAGCCGAGTTGAGCGGCGTGAAGCGCCAGGCCGCGCTCGTGTTCGAGGTACTGGAGCGCGCCTGGGCGCTGGAAGGCGTGACCCTCGTCGACATGAAAATCGAGTTCGGGCGCCGCAAGAGCGACGGCGCGCTCTTGCTCGCGGACGTCATCGACAACGATTCCTGGCGCATCTGGCCGGGCGGCGATAAATCCGCCATGAAAGACAAACAGGTGTATCGCAACCTGACCAGCCGCACCGAGGAAGCGCTCGAAAAAGTGCTCGACAATTATCGCTGGGTCGCGCTTAAAACGGAGACGTTCGCGCGCAGCGGCCAGGGGCTCGCGGTGGTGGTGATGGGCTCGGCCTCCGACGAGAAAATCGGCCGCGCGGTGGCCGACACGCTGCGCGCGCTCGCCGTGGAAACCCATCTGCGGGTCTGCTCGGCGCACAAGGATCCGGCCCGCCTGCTCGACATGGCGGCCGATTACGACGCGCTGGCCCGTCCCCTGGTGTACGTGGCCATCGCCGGCCGCTCCAACGGCCTGGGTCCGGTGCTGGACGGCACCACGCCGCATCCCGTGATCAACTGTCCGCCGCCCAGCGACAAGTTTGGCGGGATGGACATCCTCAGCAGCCTCCGCCTGCCCGGCGGCCTGGCCTGCAGCACCGTCCTGGAGCCCGAAACGGCGGCGCTGGCCGTGGTGAAGATCCTCGCCGAGCAGGACGCCGCGCTGTGGGGGCGGCTGCGGATCTACCAGCGCAAGACCCGCGAGGCAGTCGCGGCGGCCGACGAGAAGACGCGCGCCGTGCTGCCGCCCAGTCTCGCGCCCGCCGCGGCGGTGCGCGTCCCCGAGCCGGCGCATGCCTGAGCCGCTCACCTACAAGACGGCCGGCGTGGACGTCGCGGCCGGCGACCGCGCGTCCCACCGCGCGCTGGAGCACGCGCGACGCACCTTCGGCTTTCGTGAGGGGCGCCAGGGTCAGGCGGTCACGCTCGACGGCGTGTTCACCGGGCTGATCGACGCGGGCCCGTTTTATCTTGTCATGAACTCCGACGGGGTCGGCTCGAAGGCCGTGGTGGCCGCCGCGATGGGCCGCTACGACACGCTCGGCCACGATCTGCTGGCCATGGTTGCCGACGACGCCGCCTGTGCCGGCGCGGAGCCCGTGGCCCTGGTCAACACGCTCGACGTGGAACACGTCGACGAGGCTGTTGTGGGCGACCTGATGCGCGGCCTGGAGGACGCCTGCCGCGCCGCTTCGGTCAGCGTGGTGGGCGGGGAGATCGCGGAGATGCCTGACCAGATCCGCGGAATTTCCTGGAGCGCCGCGCTCGTCGGGTTGCTCCGCAAGGAGCGGGTTCTGGGCCCGCACCGCGTGCAGGAGAACGACGGCGTGATCGGTCTGCTTACCGACAATTTCCGCGCGAACGGGTTCACGCTGCTGCGCCGCATTCTGGAGCGCGCGCACGGCCCGGACTGGGTGCGCGCGCCCTACGACGGCGCGCGCGCCTGGGGCGAGGTGGCGCTGGCGCCGAGCCGCGTGTTCACGCCGTTCCTCAATCACCTGACCGGCGGATTTTCACGGGAGCCGGCCGCCCCGATAAGCGCACTGGCCCACGTGACGGGCGGCGGCCTCGAGTCGAACACCCGCCGCGTGCTCCCCGCCGGCCTGCGGATCGCCTGGGGCAGCCTCCCTGAAATCCCAGAAGTCATGCGGCATGCAGCGGATCTGGGCGGCGTGGATGTCGAAGAGACGCGGCACGCGTGGAACTGCGGCATCGGGATGGTCGTCCTGACGCCGTCTCCGCAGGCCGTCCTGGCGCTCGCCGCCTCCATGCAGGTCCCCGCACGCGAGTTGGGGAAAGTCGTGCGCTCTTAAAGCCTGATTTCGGTAGTCAGGTTCGTGGTGAGGACGGCTGGAGCCACCGCAATAGAAGATGACTGCCGAAAGCAGGCACTGGGTAGGGTGGATCATGCTTTACAGGGTTGAGGCGCGCGTATCTTTGAAGCCGGGCGTGTTGGACGCTCCCGGCCAGGTGCTGCAGCGCTCGCTTCACAACCTCGGGTTCGACGAGGTGAAGGAAGTGCGCGTCGGCAAGCACATCACGATGGAAGTCGAGGCCGACTCTCCCGAGCAGGCCCGCGCGCGCGTGGCGCAGATGGGCGAGCAGCTGCTCGCGAATCCAGTTGTCGAATTGTTCGACTTCGAGATTTTCGAAGGCGCGGAGGCTGCTCGGTGAGCGTTGCCGTCATCCGCTTTCCCGGCTCCAACTGCGACACGGATTGCGTGCGCGCGACGGAAGTCGTGGCCGGACTGAAGGCGCGGGTCATCTGGCACCAGGACGCCATCCCCGCGGAAATTTCCCTGGTCATTTTGCCGGGGGGATTTTCCTACGGAGATTACCTGCGGCCCGGGGCCATCGCCCGCTTTGCTCCCGCGATGGCGGAGGTCCGCCGCTTCGCGGATCGCGGCGGCCACGTGCTGGGCATCTGCAACGGCTTCCAGATCCTGACCGAGGCGGGGATGCTGCCCGGCGCCCTGCTCCCCAACGGCAGTCTCTCGTTTGTCTGCCAGGATGTCCGCCTGCGCGTGGAGCGCACCGACACGCCCTTCACGCGGCGCTATAAAAAAGGGCAGGTGCTCCGCATGCCGGTGGCCCACGGCGACGGCCGCTATTTTTCAGAAACTCCTCCGCAGGGCGTCGTTTTCCGCTACGTGGACGAGAACGGCGATCCCACGCCAGAGGCGAATCCGAACGGCGCGCTGGACAATATTGCCGGCATGGTGAACGCGCGCGGCAACGTGCTCGGCATGATGCCCCATCCGGAGCGGGCCTGCGAGACCCTGTTGGGCAGCACCGACGGCCGCGCTCTCTTTGAGAGCGTGCTGGAGTCCTCCCTGGGAGTAGGCGCATGATGGGAGTGGGCGCATGATGACGGATACCCCGGTTTACCAGATCCTCGGACTGACCCGCTCGGAATACGTGCGCATTGTGGACATTCTGGAGCGCGAGCCAACCCCCACCGAACTGGCCATGTTTTCGGTGGAGTGGTCCGAGCACTGCGGATATCCCCGCTCGCGTGATTATTTGCGCACGCTGCCCCGCGAGGGAAAATTCGCGCCGATGGTGGGGACCGACGCCGGCGGCATCGTCCTCGACGGGCGGATTGTCGTGTTCAAGGCGGAAAGCCACAATCATCCCTCGCAGGTGGAACCGAAGGCCGGCGCGGCCACCGGCGTGGGCGGGATCGTGCGCGACATCCTTTCCATGGGCGCGCGGCCGGTGGCCCTGCTCGATTCCTTGCGCTTTGGTGACGCCCGCGATGCGCGCACCGCGTTCTTCGTGAAGGGCGTGGTCGACGGCATCCAGCACTACGGGAACTGCATCGGCGTGCCCACGGTGGGCGGCGAAGTGACGTTTGACGCGGCGTTTTCCGGAAATTGTCTGGTCAACGTGATGTGCGTCGGCGTGGTCGAGGGAGAGCGGGTAATGACCTCCGAGGCGCCGGCCGGGCAGAGTGTCATGTTTCTCGGCTCGCGCACCGGGCGGGACGGCATCGGCGGCTGCAGCGTGCTCGCCTCGCGCGAGTTCAGCGAGGCCGATCAGAAGCGGCCCACCGTGCAGATCGGCGATCCGTTCGCCGGAAAATGCCTGATCGAGGCGACCCTGGAGGCCATTGCCAGCGGCGCGGTCATCGCAATGAAGGACATGGGCGCGGCCGGCTTGACCTGTACTACATCGGAAATGGCGGCGGCCGGCGGCGTCGGCATGGAAGTCGAACTCGAAAAGGTGCCCCGTCGCGAAGCGGGCATGGAGCCGTTCGAGTTGATGATGAGCGAGTCCCAGGAGCGCATGCTTGCCGCGGTGGCGCCCGGGCGCGAGCAGGAAGTCGTCGACATCTATCACCGTTGGGGATTGCAGGCGCACGTGGTGGGGCGCACCGTGGAAGGCGGCGAGCTGATCATCCGCGATGAGGGAGAAATTGTCGCGCAATTGCCGGTGGTTGCGTTGACAAGCCCGGAGACGATTCCCCTGCCGTATTCAGCACCGCCGGCCGGCGCCGAAATTCCCCTGGATGTTGAGCGCCCCCAGGGCGGCTGGGGCGAGGCCCTGCTCACCCTGCTGGGCGCGCCCAATATCGCGAGCCGCGCGTGGATTTTCCGCCAGTACGATCACACGGTGCAAACCAATACCGTGGTTCCGCCAGGCCGCGCGGACGCCGCCGTAATCCGACTGCCCATCACCGTGGAGGGTGCGACGCGCGGGTTGGCCATGACGATGGACGCCAATCCCCGGCTGTGCGGCCTGGACCCGTACGAGGGCGCCCGCCAGGCGGTGGCCGAAGCGGCGCGCAACCTGGTGTGCGTGGGGGCGGAGCCGGCCGGGGTGACCGACTGCCTGAATTTTGGAAATCCGGAAAAGCCGGAGCGCTTCTGGCAGTTCGTGCGCGCCATCGAGGGCCTGGGCGACGCCTGCCGCGCGCTGCACATTCCGGTGGTTTCCGGCAACGTGTCATTCTTCAACGAGAGCCCCCAGGGCGCAGTGTTGCCGACGCCCACCATCGGCATGGTGGGCGTTTTGCAGGACGTCACGCAGGCCCGCTCGATGGGACTTCTCGGTGAAGGGTACGATCTGGTGCTGCTTGGCAATTTGTCGGGCGCACTCGGCGGAAGCGAATATGCCACCGAGATCTGCTGCGCCGGCGGCGGAAACATCGCGGTGCTCGACATGGAGCGCGAGAGCGCCCTGCACAAGACCGTGCTGGCCGCGCACGCCGAAGGGATTGTCGCGGCGGCCCACGATCTCTCCGAGGGCGGCTTGATGATCGCGGTGGCCGAGTGCTGCATCGCTGGCGGCGTGGGCGCGCGCCTCGATTTGAAGGACATCCCCGCGGAAACGCCGGCCGACCTCGCCGCGCTGTATTTCGGGGAAGCGCCCTCGCGCATTCTGGTTTCCCTCTTGCCCGAGGATCATGAGCGGTTGCAGGCACTGGCTGCCGAGCACGGCGTGCCGTACCGCCGCCTGGGATCCACGGCCGGACGCCACCTCGTGGTACACGGGCCGGGTTCTGAGGAATGGGGCTCGACGTTGAGCGCGATGCGGCGCAGGCATGCATCGCTGCCAGATTTGCTTGGATTGTGAGAAGGAGCCATGATGAACATGCAGACGCGCAATGAGGAAACTCGCGCTCACGCTGAAGTGCAGGAGAAATTCGGCCGCGAGGGGCTCACGTTTGACGACGTGCTGCTCGTCCCCGAGCGCTCGGAGGTGCTGCCCACCGAGGTGGACACCAGCACGCGGCTCACGCGCACGCTGCGCCTGCACATCCCCTTCTTGAGCG
>VGFD01000040.1 GCA_016868975.1 Armatimonadota bacterium
CGCGGCTCGTAGCGAGGACGTCAGGCTGGAGTCGAAGTCGCCGGTCCGCACAAGCGAGCACCGCAGGCGTACTTTCGGGTACGTTGAGGAGCGCAGTCGCGGAGGACCAAGAGGTCGGTCCAGAGTGGCGTCCGCAGTAGTGCGGTGATTGTCGACACCGTTCAGTTTGAGGAAGACAATGGCGGCCACAAGGTGCCTACCGCGGCCAGCAGAGGTTCTGTCCGATCACGTACCCCTGGCGCTTCCAGTCGGCCCCGTCCCAGCGCCACACGCCGTTGTCCAGGCCGATGACGTAGGGCGTGCCGTCGTTGCTCACCGCAATCTCGCGGCCCACGCTCCAGCCCAGCCGTGCCTGGCTGCCCTGGGTGACCGAATACACCGCGTTGTCCATGCCCAGGATGTAGACCTGGCCGCCCCCGGCCGCAACCCGCTGGCCGTGCGCGAACACGTTGTACGGCGACCAGCTGATGCCGTTCCACTGCCACACGCAGCGGTCGGTGCCAATCACGTACACGGCATCTTCGTCGGCGGCTACGTCTGGGCCCATCCCCAGGCCGAGACGGGCCCAGGTGGGCAGCAGCCGGTAGACGCCGGAATCCGCGCCGATGGCATAAAGGCTTCCATCCGGGCCGGCGCTGATGCGCTGGCAGCGAGGAAAATCCATGCGCGGCATCCAGTTGCCCTTCATGTCGCCCTGCCAGATCTGCGAGTCCGTGCCGATCACATATGGCACGCCGCCGCACACCGCCAGATCCGTGCAGGCGCCGAGTCCCAGCCGGCTGTAGCCGGTGTTGGTGGGATAGTAGATGCCGTAGTCGAGGCCGACGACCCAGGGGCGGGAAGTGAGCAACTGGGCGCTGGCCGGGGCGGCCATAAGCAAAAAGACTACGAGGACGCGAAGAGTTTTCATGGGCGCCCCTTCTACGACGGCGTCCCTGGATCCGCCTCCATCGCACGCAGCAGCGCGCGTGCCTGGGGATGTCCTGGAACGCGTTGCAGCACCGCGCGCAATGCTTCCGAGGCACCCGCCACGTTGCCCGCGCCGATCAGTGCCTGGGCCAGCGCGAAGAGCAGCTCGGCGTCCTGTGGCGTCCGCCGGTGCGCTTCGGCCAGGAATCCCACAGCGGTGGCCGCATCCCCATCCTCCAGTGCGGCCTCGGCCGCCTCGCGGAGCAGCGGCACGGGGTCCGCCGCGAGCGCAGCCCCCTCGCGCAAGATCGCAAGCGCGCGCCCGGGGGCGTGCATTGCCCGCCAGGCGCGGCCGGCGAAAAGCGCGACTCGCGTATCGCGGGGAAAGGTTTCCTGCAGTGCGAGCAGCGCCGCCCGGGAATCGTCCTCATTTCCCAGCTGCCGCTCCAGCTCGACAAGATTCATGCGTGCTTCCATCAAGGCCGGATTCAGCGACACGGCGCGGCGACAGCAGTCGCGCGCCTCGGCGAGATTTCCGGCGGACTGCGCCACCGCCGCCAGGTTATTCCACGCGGCCGAGTTGTTCGGATCCGCAGCCAGCGCCTGCTCCAGGTCGTTGCGCGCATCCTGCATGCGACCCATCTTCATCAGTGCCGCCGCCCGCAGCAGCGAGGCGTCCACACTGGTGGGGATATTTTCGAGCAGACGCAGCGCTTCCTCGCATTCCCCGCTCTCCACGAGCAGCCGCCCGAGCCGCAAGCCATCGTGGAGGCGTCGCGTGGCGGCGAACAAGGCACGCGCCACCGGCAACGCATCGTGGAGGCGCCCCAGGCGGGTGAGCGCTTCCACCTGGTCGGCCAGCAGCGCCGGCTCCGAGAAATTCAGGGCGCGTGCGCGAGCAAATGCATCCGCTGCTTTCGTCGGGTTCCCCAGGCGGAGGTGGCAGCGCCCGCGGTTGGCCCATAGCGTGGCCATGTCCGGCTTGTAGTGCAGCGCCCGCGTCAAATAATCCAGCGCGCGGTCCCAGCGGCCGGCGTGCATTTCCAGGATGCCCAACTCCATGTTCGGTTTCCAGGTGGACGTGCTGGCATCCGTGGAGCCCAGGTAGCCCTGCACCTGGCCGCCGCTGGCGATGGCGCGGGCAAAGGCGGCGCGCGCTTCCTCGCCGCGGTCCAGCGCGGCCAGCAGGCGGCCGGCCGCGTAATGCGCGTCCGGGAGATCGGGAAAACGGCGCAGCGCCTCCCTGGTGTAGGGGAGTCCCTCAGAGGGCCGGCCCAGCTCAAGCAGCACCTGGCTGGCCAGGATATAGCAGAGCGGCGCATAGCCGGCCGTGCTGTCGCCGAGGAGCTCCAGTGCGCGATCGAAGGCGCGCAGCCGGGCTCCGGCTCGTTCATGTGCGCGAGGTGACAGCCAAGATTGAAGTGGGTGAACGGATCGTCGGGAGTTTCCACGATGGCTTTTTGCAACAATGCGAGATTGCGCGCGTCGCGATCCTTGCGGTCCCACTCCTCCGAGATGTATCCGTAATGGTGCAGCAGCAGCGGTGTGGTAAAGCGCTCGATGAGCGTGCCATCGTCGGGTTCCGGAGCACCCGGCGACATGGTCTTCCAGGCCTCGGGATCGCGCCCGATGTATTTTACCTGCTCGTGGATCCGTCCCACATAACGGATGTCGGGCCGGTTGGGAAACAGCCGCATATTCTGATGCTCGGACGATTCCTGCGCGAGGTCACCTTTCATCAAGTAGTTGATCTCGCGTAGATAATACATGCGGATGCGGCCCGGCACGTTGCCGGAAAGCAATACCTTCTTCAACATGGGCGCGCTGGCCGGATCGAGCACCTCGTCGGCGTCGAGCACCAGGATCCAGTCGCCGGTGGCTTTCGATAGCGACACGTTGCGGGCCGCCGCGAAGTCGTGGGTCCACTCGGCGTGGTAAACTTTCGCGCCGAATTTGCGGGCAATCTCCACCGTGCGGTCGGTGGAGCCGGTGTCCACCACGATGATCTCGTCGGCCACGCCGCGCACGCTTTCCAGGCAGCGTACCAGGACTTTCTCCTCGTTTTTCACGATCAGGCATGCGCTCAGGGTGGGCATCGGCACGTCGTACAGTCCAGCCACCAATTCTTCGCGGGTGCACGCAACCAGAATGTAGTGGGTCAGAGCATTGCGATGTCGGGCGCCCTCCAGGCGGGCAATGCTCCATCCCTCGGCCAGCGCGCGCACGGTGTCCAGCGTCCATTCCGTGGCGGGCAGCGCGACGCACACGCATCCTTTCTCGGAAAGCAATGGCCTCACATCCGCAAGCGCGACTTTACCTTCAGCCAGCAGAACAGCGTCGAAATACCCGTCAGGGTAGGGGAGTTCCGCGCGTGAAAACGGGCCGCCGAATACCGCGTCCAGCTCGTCTGCTCGCGCGTCGCCGCCGGGCAGCGCCCAGCCCACCACTTCCTGCTTGCCCCACGCATGGAGCACTTTTCCCCAGGTCCAGGGCGCCCTGGCCACCACCAGCACGCGCGCCGCGGCCGGCGGCACGCGCTCCATCACGAGCGAGTGCCAGTGGTCGGGCGTCGGCTCCTCATGCCACGTCTCGAGAAGCGGCTCGCCTTCCAGAGACAGGCCCATGGCGCGGCCGCGCAACGTGGCCTCCAGCTCTTGAGGGCGGCGCGCCGTATCGAGGAATCCCAGGTGCTTGAGCCGCACGTCGGAGTCGCGCGTATTGCCGGCAATACTCCGCTCGTCGCCCAGCACCACCCCCGGCGCAAAGCGGAACAGCACCGTCACGGAACCGCGCCAGGCCGGCTCGTTGCGGAAATGCGTGCGATCCCAGAAATGAAACAGCGGAAATCGTCAGCCCTGGATGGTCTCCGGCACCGGATGCACCAGATCGGCCAGCGCTACCGTGAAGCGCTCCTCGAATATCTCGTCGTCCTCCACCGCCAGCACCCAGTCCGGCTGTCGCGACGACGCCATTGCCAGCAACGTCTCCCAGCCCGCCCCGGGGGACGGGTCATACGATTGCCGGCGGAAGCCGGTCAATTTCACCGACTTCGGCATGGCAATCTCAGCCCCGTTGTCAAGCGGCACGATCTCGTCGACCGCCGTCTCAAGCGCGGAGAGACCCGTCTCCAGATGCGCCGCCGGCGGAGACGCGCGCAGCATGGCCACCACGCGCTGCGGCTGGTGATGGCGCAGAAAACGCGCCCGATCAGCGTGCGCGTCATGCTCGGGGCATGCGGATCCCCCATCGTGGTGTACGAAAATGTCTCCCGCGCAGAAAATCTCCGCGCCGATCGCGCGAGCGCGCAGGCAATAATCGTGCGCAAAATAACCGCGCTCGAGCGATTCGTTGAGCGGTCCCACCCGATCCCACACCGCCGCGTTGAACGCAAAGCAAAACGAGTCGAGCAACGGCGTCTCCATCCGCTTGCGCTCGGAGCGCCCGGCCTCGCGGGCCAGGTCGAAGGCGAAGCGCTGCATCTGGCGAGGGTTGGCATAGGTTACCGGGATTTTTTGCACGCCACCGGCCTCGTTCGAGCGCGGGCCCACCCTGGTGGGCCCGCCGTCGCCGGGAAAGGCCTCGAGCAAGCGCTCCAGCCACCCGCGGGTTACCACAACGTCCGGATGTAATACGATGCGTACCCTGCCCTGCGCCTCACGAAGTCCCGCATTGCAGGCAGCCACCGGCGTTCCATCGAACGGAACCACCCGTGCGCCGGGAATTTCCGCCGCGGAGGCGCCCACCACGATCAATTCCGCCCGCGCGCCCAGCGGCGTGAAGGACTGCAGCGCCTCCAGACAGCGTGCCATGCGCTCCTCATCGCGATCGGCCAGCAGCACCACGCTGGCCGCCAGCGGATAATCGCGGGGTACGACCATGGAGCGGGCCGCAACCGGCCGCGCGGCAATTTCCTCCAGGCGGGCGGCGGCGACCGCGGCGGCCCTGGTCCAGGTCCATTCGGTGTGCATGCGCTCCGCGGCGTGCAGCCCCCGAGCGCGTGCTTCCTCAGAAGGCCGCACGGACCGTAGCGCCGCAGCAAGGGCGTCGACATCCGGCTCTGCCCAGAACGGCACGCCCGCGTGATCCTCCGGGCGCAGGCTGGCGGCCAGCACGGTCTCCAACCGGCACGTCACCAACCAGCTGTCCTCCGTGGAGCAGAAGTCCATGGCGCCGCCGTAAGCGGTGGTGATGACCGGCACTCCGCACGCCTGCGCCTCCGCCAGCGGCAGCCCGAAGCCTTCCCCACGGCTTGGCAGCACCAGCGCATGGCATGAGCGGTACAGATCAGCAAGCGCGGCGTCGTCGAAGTCGTCGTCAATATATTCCGCGCCGGCGCGTAACACTTCGTCGCGCATATTTTGCAGCCGGTAGGCGCCCGGCACGTCTTTCACGACCAGCACCGCGTTTTCCAGCGCTGCCTCTCGCCATGCACGAAGCAGCACGTCGATGCCCTTGCGGATGATGGTTCCCCCCACGAACAGCAGGCGGAGGGGCTCGTCCGGAATCGCCGTTCCCGGAAAAAATATCTCGCGATCGATCCCGTTCGGCACCACGCGCACCCGGTCAGAGGGCACGCCGCTGCGCACAAAGCAATCTTGCACGTAGTGGGACGGCACCCAGATCTCCGCGGCGTTGGCGGCGCCTTCCACCCAGGCGCGCGGCAGGTATCCGAATTCCCACGGAGCGATCACGACGAGGCGCGCGCCGTCCGCCGGCAGCGACCAGTCGGGTGGCCAGAAGTGCCGCACCACCACGTCCGCGCGCTCAAATGCCCCGACTTCCACGCCGCATGTTTGCAGGGCGCGCACCATCTCGCGGTTCACCCGCGCGAGACTGTGCGCTTCAACGAACGGGCCTTCCCAACGAATTCGTGCCAAAGTCAAAGTAATCCCCGATTCGCTTCGCGGCGTCTACAGGCCCCCTCACGGAATGAAAAGAGCGGCCCCGTCAGGTCGCTCTCTCAGGATTACCGCAGCAGCTGCAGCAGGAACTGTCCCTGCGTGTTGGCCTGCGCCACCATCGCCGTGCCGCTCTGCACCAGAATCGATCGCTTGGACTGGTTGGTGGCTTCCGCCGCCATGTCCGCGTCGTTCAGGTTGCTCAAGGCGCCGGTGATGGAGGTCTGCTGCTGGCGCGCCAGCTCCAGCGTCCTGGACATATGATTTTGGAACGCGCCAACCTTGAGGTTTTCCTCGCTCACATAGTTGATGGCGTCGTCTAATGCCCCGATCAGGTCCTGGGCTTGCAACTGGGTATCCAGCTTGATGTCCTGGTAGTCGTAGCCGCCGTTGCCGCCGCGGAAAATCGACTGCACGTCCATTTTGCGGATGCCCATGTGGGTCACCATGCCTTCGTCCGGGCCAACCTGGAATTGCAGCGAGTCGTCGCTGGTCGTCCCCGAGACATAGGTGTACGCCTTGATGAATGCGGTGAGTCCGGCGTCGAGCGCGGTGGCCTGGTTGACCGTGAAGGAGATGCCGCCCAGGTTTGCCGTCTGCGCTCCGCGGCTCACGCTTTCCAGGGTCATCACCACCGTGTTTCCGCCGTCTTCGCCGGAGTAGGTGATGACCGCGTCGATGGACTGTTCGCCGCTTTCGCCACCATCGGTGGTGGTGCCCAACAGGTCAGACGTGCGACCCATGCGCAGGTGGTGATGTTGAAGTTGATGGTCTGCCCTTCCGGCGTTCCGTCATCGAGCGTCGCCTTGAACTGCGTCGGTCCGAGCAGGTTGCCCGCATGGTTGAAATTCACCGTGCCGGTGCCACCGTGCACGATCCCGGTAAGGCCGGAAACCGCCGGCGCGGTGACCGCCCAGTTCCAGGAATTCGTATCACCGACCTGGGTGAACGTCACTTTTACGCCGTCGATCGTGTCCATGCCGGTTTTGTCAAACACCGGGAAGATCTTAAACTCGGTCGGCCCGGCGCCGGAGACCACGCGGCTGGCCCACGTCGAGTCGAAGGTGGCGGTGTATTCGTCCGCTACGATTGACACTGGAACCGTGCTGTTGCCGGTGGTGCCGTTGGTGGGCTGGGTCAGCGCGGTCAGGTCCACGCTCACGGTCTGGTTGCCGTTGCGGTCGTTGATGGTGACGTTGAAGGCGGCCGGAGCGGCGCCGTTGATCAGCGACATGGCGTGCGTGTCGTTGTCGAACAGCAGCGTGCCGGTCAGGTTGGCGCTGCCGCCGCCAGTCCAGTCGCCGTTCGCCGTCGCGGGAATCTGGATCTCGTATTGCCACAGGTCGGTGTCCTGTTTAGTGAAGACCATGTTGACGCTGTGGTTGACGCCGGTCGCGTCGGTCAGCGTGATGGGCTTCGTGAAGGTGTCGTTGCCGGTCGGCGTGAGACGATCCGAGTCGATGGCGCCGGTCAGCGTGAAAGTGGTGCTGGGATCGGCCGGGTTGGCGTTGCTGCCGTCCTGGGTGCCGGTCACGCTGGTGGTCGGCGTGATGGACACGCTGTTGAAGCCGCTGAAATCCATCAGGATGTTCTGGCCGCCGGCCGTTCCGTCCGCCACGTTGAGTGTAATCGTGTTTCCCGCATAGTTTGTCGACGTGACACCATCGAAAATCGAAGTCACGTTTCCAGCCGCGTCGAACGTGATGGAACCAAAGCTGCCCGGGTCGGTGCCGAAAATGCCACCCATCCAGTTGCCGCCAGGGTAGGCGCCGGTCATATCGTAGGCCCACTGGTCGGCGAGTCCCGCGTAGGTCCAGTCGTGGATGCCGACCTTGGTGAAAGTGATGTTTACCGGGTGGGCGACGTTGCCGGTGCGGCGATCGTACCACGTCTGGTTCATCGTGAACGAAGTGCCGACCAGTGCGTCCATGTCCAGCACGCCGCTGAAGCTGGCCGCGTTGGTGGGGTCCGGGGGATTCGACGCGGTCACGTTGCTGAGGCCGCCGTAGGAGGGCGTGTTGCCCTTGTTGGTGATGCCGCTGATGTCGAACGTGATGGTTTGCGGCCCGTCGACCGTGTCGTCGACGATGAGGGTGAACGGCGTGGCGGGACCGGTCAGGTTGCCGAAATTGTTGAAGGTGAGCGTGCCGTTCTCGGTTCCGGTGCCTCCAATGACGCCGTTCCAGTTACCGCCGGTGAATCCGGTGAGCGCGTAGTCCCAGGCGTCGTTTTCGCCGGAAATATCCACGCTCTTGGTGAGCGTCAGCGTCACTACGTGCGCGGTCCCAGAAAAGTCGTACATGGTGAGATTCTGGGTAACGATGGTGCCCACGCTGGCCGCGTCGTCGAGGTCGCCGCTGTAGGAAGTGTTTTGCGTGGGATCGGCCGGGCCCACCGAGCCGTCCGCGCTACCGGTGAAGGACAACGGCGGATCGTTTTGCACCGGCGTGAAGTCAAGCAGCACCGACTGCCCGCCGGTGGTGCCGTCCGCGACGTCCATGACGAACGTGGTGGGGCCGCTGGGATCGCCGTTGGCGTCGAAGGTGAGCGTGCCGGAGAGCGCGCCGCTGGCGCCCGTCCAGGGACCGCCGCTGAAGGGGCCGACCGCGGTGAAGTCCCAGGTGTCGCCGTCGCCGGCCGCGTCCACCGTCTTGGTGAGATCCACCTGCACGAGATGGAGCGTGCCGGTGCGGTCGTACCAGTTCATGGTGGTGCTCGATACGGTTGCGATCGGCGCAGAAGAGTCGAGGTGTCCCACGAAGGTCGCCACGCTGGTGGCCGGGGGCGGCGTGGCGTTGCCGTTGTAGACCTGCGACAGCCCGAACGTCGAGGTGAGCGGAATTCCGTTGGCGCTGGCCGAGGGCGCGACGGCCGCGCCGCTGAGCATCTGGGAAAGGTCCACCGCCACGTCCTGGCCGCTCGAGGTGCCGTCGGACACGTTGACCGTGAAGCTGGTGGCGCTCTGCCCGTTGACCTGCACCACGTTGCCGGCGCTGTCAAATTCGACCGACACGCTGGTGTTGGTGTTGGGACCCACCCAGGCGCCGCTGGTCAGGCCGCTCACCGTGAGCTGCCAGGTGTCCGCATTGTCGCTGCCGCCGGTTTGATCCAGGGTTTTCTGGAAGTCCAGGTTCACCGTGTGGGACACCCCGGTGCGGTCGATAAACGTCGCCGTGGTGCCGTCCAGCGAGCCCGCGAGCGCGGGCGCGGAGAGCGTTCCGGTGACGGTGGCGTTGGCCGTTTCCGTGCCGGCCACACCGTTTGCCGTGAAATTCGGGGATTCACCACCACCGACTCGTCGCTCTCGCGCAGGCGGGAAAAATCCACCGCCCACATCTGGCCGCTGCCGGTGCCGTCGGCGATCTGCACGTTCACCAGGGCGCCGCTCGCGGTGGCGGTGGTGGATCCGCCGGTCACGTTGACGCCGTTGAACTCGCCGCTGGCGTTGAAGGCCACGGTGCCGGTCACGTTGATGGGATTGGTCCACAGGCCGCCCGCGCCGCTGGTCATCACGTACTCCCACGTGTTGGCGCCGGTGTTTGCGAAGGTGACGTTGACGTCGTGGGAATTTCCGTCGCGGTCGAAAATCGCCTGGGTGACGGTGACCGGCGAGGTTGTGGAATTTAAGTACGCGTGCCCTGACGAAGCGGTGCCGGCCAGGGTGGTGAGCGTGGTGGCGATCGGATCGTCGCGGTGGTTGGCGTCGTAGACCAGTTTCACCTGGTAGGAGCCCTGGCTGATGCCGTTGGGCGTGGTGGCGCTGTTGCCCGTCGTCTGGCTGCCGGTGATCAGCTTCGTGCTGTTGGCCAGGAACGAATTGGTCTGGATTTTGGTGAAGCCGTCGCGCGCGTCGTGCGAATCCGCGATAGAGCCATTTAAAAGGTTGTGCCCGTTGTAGATGGTGCGCTGGGCGCGCTCGTTGATCTCCCTCAAGAGACCTTTAACCTGCTGCTGGATGCGGAAGCGGTCGTCGTCGTTGAGGTTGTCGTCCGCGGCGCGGACGGCGAGGGCGCGCATCTGTTGCAATCCCTCGGTGATCTTGTTAAGTCCCTGCTCCGCCACCTGGATCATGCTCTGCCCGGCCTGGATGTTGCGGACGGCCTCTTCAAAGCCGTTCATCTGGGCCTGGAAGCGATCGCGGACCATGACACCGGCGGCGTCGTCCTCGGCGCGGTTGATGCGGATGCCAGTCGAAAGGCGCTCCAGCGAGACTTGCAGGACGCGATGACTCTGGGCCAGCGCATCCTGAGAGCGCATGTTGCCCGGGTTGTTGTTGATCGAAACCATTGCCTAACTCCTCCTTGAATATCGTGCCGGCCTCTTGCCCGTGCGCGTTGACGCCTTCTCCAACGTTTTCGCGCGGCCGGCGCCTCCCTTGTGTCCGCCTCGTGGCATCCGTGCCCGTCTGGTCGGGGGAAGCGATTTGGTTTCGGTGGTTATGCGGTTGTGTTCAGGTTGGTGGATGCACCTCCGGTACGGAAATAGACAGACTCTGTTCTATGTATCGGCACTTCCGGCAAGATCATAAGGGCCCTCGGGAATTTTTTTTACAGGTTGGGCCAGAACGAAAGAAGAGCCTTTCGGCTCCTCTGGCTACTGCGGCCCGTCCTTGCGGGACGTCAGGGGCGGATTTTTCCTGCGCGGCAGGTCGGCCGCGACTGGCTTGATGACGTCCTTGAGCTTGCTGAGGTCGTCTAGCGACACCTGGCTGGCGAGGATGTTCTCGCCCTTGATCTTCTCGTAGACCTCTTCGCGGTAGACAGGGACTTCGCGGGGGGCGGTGATGCCCAGCCGGACCTGATCCTCGCGGATCTCGACCACCGTGATCTTGACGTTTTCGCCAATCATGATGGCCTGATTCAGCTTGCGCGACAACACCAGCATCCTGTCTGGCTCCTCTGGCTAAGCGAGCCAGAAGCTCAGACGCGCGGTCTGTACTTTTTCCAGCCCCTTCGCTTCCATATCAACACAACCATTGTCCGTTGCCTCCTACAATCCTGCCTTGCAACGTCTTGCCCGGGCGCCGCCCAGGTTCGGCGGTGGTCGATTCTGGCATCTTTTCCGAAGAGTTGTCGGCACGAAGGCCTGTCTGGTTAATACCTTTGTCGGTGGTCGCTCCTGATTTCTTCCGAAGAAGGCCTCTCCCCGCACAACCCGTTGCCGGGACTGTGCGGGCCCTCCTCCATTTGAGAGCCCTCGCGGGCTCAGAACTCCCGCACGGGAGCGGTGTTTGCCCTTTTGGGCACCGCCAGCGCCACACGACGCGGCGGTTTCAGCGTTGGGGGACCTGCCGGCCTGGCCATCCATTGCCCGGCCCCGGCTCGATGCCGGCTCCCGGTTCCACGAATCATCCTTGCTGGCGCTGATCTTCCGTTCTAGACAGCGATGGACTGCTGGTGTAGAAGGCGCTCCCGAGTGCTGTAGTTGCCGAACACGATCACCTGCCGCCCCTTGCGGGACGCGGCGTTGATGACCAGCGGGGCCATCAGGTTGACGGTGATGTTCTTGAGGTCCGGCGGGATGACGGCCATCACGTACACCGCGGCGTCATTGGGCGAGCGCAGCTCGAGGAAGGCCTCGTCGTCGTCGCCGATCTGGGGCATGTAGTCGGGGAACAGCTCCCAAGGGTCCGCGATGGCGAACGCGAGGTCGGGCTGGTTGACCGCCTGCATGCAGTGGAACGGGTAGTACTGGGGGATGGGGATGATCACGTAGTCCTTCACGTGATTGAAGCCCGGGAGGCCCTCTTGAAACGTGATGACTTTGGATTCATCGACGTCTAAGGGACCGAAGCGGGTCGTCTGGATGAGCATTCGTTGTTCTCCCTTCGAGGCAGAGCCGGGCAAACGGCGCTTTCTGTTTGCATTCATCGGCAGTGGACGGGGGGGTCTTAAGAAAATCGACTGTCCGGCTTTGAATCCAAAAAATCTCCACGGCATGCGAGTGCGGTTCCTTCCTTCGCATCTCCCGTGAGGAACGGCACGCCGAACCTCAACAGACGCGTCTCCTGCGATGATCACAGGCCGCGGAGCCACGCGACGGCGGGGGTCGTCCGCCTCCCTGCCGCAACGTGTCCGCGCCCGTGCCAAGAACTCCTGACAGGCGAACTGCACGCCGTCCCAACCGTCCGTCCGGCGCTCCGCGCGGCCGGAGAGGCGCCGCCGTGGAAAAATCCAAAAGGCGGCGCGCCCGTTGCAGGGCAGTCCGCCGCCGGTTGGTGTTCATCCCTGTGTCCCTGGTCTCATCCTTGATGCCGGGCGTCCTGCCGGGTCATCCTTTTCTATAAGCGCCCTTGCGGGCTCCAGCACAACAGCGTACAGGCCATCGGCCTGCACGTGGGCGAGTCCCTGCCCTGTCGACATCCCTGTCCTGGCGCAATCCCTTCCGCCAGCCATTCATCCGTGGAGGCTCGTCCGTGAGCCGAAGCCCGTCCGTGGGACTCATCCGTGAGTCGCCGAGGAAGGCTCCGTCCTTCCTGGCCTGCGGGGCTTCATCCTCAAACCCAGCCTGCACTCAAATACTATCCCAGTTCAAGGTCGGACACAATCCGTTGAAGGTCCCGAACTGGAATCTCTCAAGGACCATTGTCGGCCTCAGACCTTGGTCTGAGTGCTTGTTGAATGGACTACTGCGTCTCTTACGATGCCGCCGCCAGGGTTGGGGTTCCAGATTCCCGGGCGCTCGTTCAATCTCGCGTGATGCCGGTCAAGCGGCGAAGACGGTAGAGCTTGTTTTTCCGGCTGTACGTGGCCAGCCTTCGAAGGATGGTCGACGGCATGATGGTCCCGGCTTTCACCGACAGGGTCACCCGGAGCATATCGGGCAACATCGCTCGTCGAGCTCCCCGCTGCAAGCGGTCGCTGTAGAAGCCCACCGCAAGGACTTCTTTCAACCCCATTCGAAGTAAGCACCCCATGAAGGGCCTCATTCTCGCCGGCGGCAAGGGGACGCGCCTGCGGCCGCTGACCTACACCAGCGCCAAGCAGCTGGTGCCCATTGCCAACAAGCCCGTGCTGTTCTACGCCATGGAGACGCTGGCCACGGCCGGCGTGCGCGACATCGGGGTCATCACCGGGGACACCCACGCCGAGATCGTGGCCGCGCTGGGCGACGGGTCGCGCTGGGACACCCGCGTCACATACATCCCCCAGGAGGCGCCGCTCGGACTGGCCCACGCGGTGCTCACCGCCGAGCCGTTTATACAGGACAGCCCCTTTGTGATGTTTCTCGGCGACAACCTCGTCAAGGACGGCATCGGGGATTTCGTGGGCGAGTACCAGCGGGAGAAGCCAACGTCGCTCATCTTGCTGTCGCCGGTCAAGCACCCGGAGGAATTCGGCAACGCGGAGATTTCCGAGGGGCGCATCGTGAAGCTGCGCGAGAAGCCGAAAAATCCACCCACGAATCTCGCGCTGGTGGGCGTGTATCTTTTCGATCAGACCATCTTCCGCGCGGCGCGCTCGCTGAAGCCATCGGCGCGCGGCGAGCTGGAGATCACCGAGGCCATCCAGAAATTGATCGAGGACGGCGAAAACGTCCGCTCGCACGTCATTACCGGCTGGTGGAAAGACACTGGAAAACTTGAGGACGTGCTGGAAGCCAACCAGATGATGCTGGAGAACCTGGAGCCGGCGCTGCTCGGATCCATCTCCGAAGATTCCGCGATCGCTGGCAAGGTGCGCGTGGAGGCCGGCGCGCAGGTGATCTCCAGCACCATCCGCGGACCCGCCGTCATCGGGGCCGGCGCGCGCCTGGAGAACGCCTACGTGGGCCCCTTCACCGCCATCGGCGAGCGGGTCACGATCACCCACAGCGAAGTGGAATATTCCATCGTGCTGGACGGCGCCTCCATTGTGGATCTCGGCGCGCGCATGGAAAACAGCCTGATCGGGCGCGACGCCAGCGTCTACAAGTGCAACACGCGGCCGCGCGCTGTTAATTTGATGATCGGCGACCACAGCAGAGTAGGCATCTTGTGACCTGGACCGGCAAGCGGGTCCTGGTTACCGGCGGGCTGGGATTTCTGGGGTCCAACCTCACCCGCGCCCTGGTCGCGGAGGGCGCCACGGTGCGGGTGCTGGACGCCCTGCTGGATCTGTACGGCGGCAACCGCTTCAATCTCGAGGGCGTGGATGCCCAGGTTTTCGTCGGGGACATCCGCGACGCCGACGTCGTGTCCCGCGCCGTGGAAGGCGTGGACGTGGTGTTCCACATCGCCGCGCAGACCTCGCACGTCGACTCCATGTCCGACCCCTACACCGATCTCGACATGAACTGCCGCGGCAACCTCATCGTGCTGGACGCGGTGCGCCGCCAGGGCGCGCGCCTGGTGTACGCGGGCACGCGGGGACAGTACGGGCGGTTGGCCTACGTGCCGGTCGACGAAAAACATCCCTCCAACCCCACCGACATCTACGGCATCCACAAGCAGGCCGCCGAGCAACAGTGTTTTCTGTGGGGGCGCGTGCACGGGTTTCCGGTGACCTCGCTGCGCATCAACAACACCTACGGCCCGCGCCACCAGATGAAGCATGGGAAATACGGGATTTTGAACTGGTTCATCCGGCTGGCCATGGAAAATCGCCCCATCACCGTGTACGAGCCGGGCCAGCAATTGCGCGACTACAACTACATAGACGACGTGACCGAGGCGTTTCTCCTGGCCGGCAGCCGCAACGAGGCGGTGGGGGAGGCGTTCAACCTGGGCTCCGGATCGTCGATCCGCTTCGTGGATCTGGTGGATGAAATTGTCAAAGCGGCCGGGACCGGCAAGCGCGTGATGATCCCCTGGCCGAAAGATCGGGAAGTGATCGAAGTGGGCGATTACCTCGCGGATATTTCCAAGATCGAGCAGTTCCTCGGCTGGCGCCCTCGGGTCGGGCTGGAGGACGGCCTGGCGCGCACGGTGGCCTTTTATCAGGCGCATCAAGAGGAATACTGGTCGTGAAGCGGCTGCTGGTCACCGGCGGGGCCGGATTCATCGGCAGCAACTTCGTGCGCTGGAGCCGCGAGGCGCATCCCGGCACCGGGATCGTGGTGCTCGACGCGCTCACTTACGCGGGACAGCGGGAAAACCTCGAGGGTCTCGACGGGGTGGAATTCGTCGAGGGGGACATCCGCGACGGCGCGCTGGTGGAGCGGCTCATGGCCGAGGTGGACGCGGTGGTGCATTTCGCCGCGGAATCGCACGTGGACCGCTCCATCCTGGAAGCCGAGACTTTTATCTCCACCAACGTGTATGGCACCTACGTGCTGCTCCAGGCGGCGCATAAAACGAAGGTCGGCCGCTTTTTGCACGTATCCACCGACGAGGTGTACGGCTCGATCGTCGAGGGCGCTTCCACCGAGCGCGACGCGCTGGCGCCCTCAAGTCCATACGCGGCCAGCAAGGCGGCCTCAGATATGATGGCGCTGGCCCACCGCACCACCTTCGGCACGCCGGTGGTGATCACGCGCTCGTCGAATAATTTCGGGCCATATCAATATCCGGAGAAATTGATCCCGCTGTTCCTGACCAACGCCATGCAGGACATCCCCCTGCCGCTCTACGGCGACGGCCTCAACATGCGCGACTGGCTGTACGTGGAGGACAACTGCGAGGGAATCGACGTGGTGCTGCATCGAGGTGAATTGGGAGAGATCTACAACATCGGCGCCGGCAACGAGCGCACCAACCGGGAGATCACCGACGCCATCCTCGGATTGCTGGGCAAGCCGTCCTCGCTGGTCCGCTACGTGGAGGACCGCCTGGGCCACGACCGCCGCTACAGCGTGGATATTTCCAAGGCGCGCGCCCTGGGGTGGCGGCCGCGGCACGACTTCGAGGAAGCGCTGGGGCTCACCGTGTCCTGGTACCAGACCAACGAGCCGTGGTGGCGGCGGATCAAGGAGCGCGGTCTGGGTTTCCAGAACTTCTACGCCTCCTATTACGGAAAGCGGATCGCGGAGGGAGAGTCCCGATGAAAATCCTCGTCACCGGCGCGGACGGAATGCTGGGCAAGGACCTGATGGCCATGCTCTCGCGCGATCCCGAGGTGATGGGCGTCAATCGCTCCGGCATGGACATCACCGACCTGGACAAGGTAAAGGACATGATCGCGCGCTACAAGCCGGTCGTGGTGGTGCACACCGCCGCTTTCACCGATGTTGACGGCTGCGAGTCCAAGCCCTGGGACGCCCTGCGCACCAACGCGGTGGGCACCCGCAACGTGTCGCTGGCCTGCATGGAAGTGGACGCGGCCATGCTGTACGTGAGCACCGACTACGTGTTCTCCGGCGCCAAGGCCGCCCCGTACACCGAGTGGGACACGCCGGACCCCATCAATCTCTATGGCCAATCAAAGTACGCCGGGGAGATCGCGGTAAAAGATCACCTGCGCAAGTTCTTCATCGTGCGCACGTCAGGATTATACGGCCGACACGGGAAGAGTTTCATCCAGAGCATCCTGCACGCGGCGCACGACAAGCCGGAATTGACCGTGGTCAACGACCAGATCTCCCTTCCCACGTACAGCCGCGACCTCGCCGACGCCATCTCGCGGCTGGTGAAGACGAAGCACTACGGCACCTACCACATCACCAACACCCACGAGAACTTCGGCATCTCGTGGCACGACTGGGCGGCGCTCATTCTGCGCGAGACGGGGATGGCCAACGTGCGGCTGACCCCCATCACCAGCGCCCAGCTCAACCGTCCGGCGCGGCGCCCCCCGTACAGCGCGCTGGGAAACACCTTCTTTTATCTCAGGGACTTCCCGACGATGCGGCCCTGTCACGAGGCGCTCACCGCGTTCTTGAAGGAAGTGGGCCTGAAGTAGCCGTTTGACCGATTGCGCAAGCCGAAGTGGCTTTCTATTATAGGAAACAGATACAGAGCCGGTCCAGGTAGCTTTCTGTTGAGGCCGGTGTCATAATGGGCCGGCGGGTCTTGCGTCACCAGGGAAACGTCTTCCGTCAGGGGGAGACGCGGCGCGGCCCGCGGGAGGACGCTTGCCCACTATCGATCCCAGGAACATGGGAAGCCGGGTCAGCTTCTACGGCGAGGGCGCGTACAAGTCGTTCAGCCCGGCCGGAGCAGTACCCGGCGTGGCCGCGCACGAGGCGGAGAACCACCGCTATTTTCAGCGCATGGCCGCGGCCGCCGGACAGATCCCCATCAACGCCGAGACCGAGCTGAAGGTCGGCTACGATCCCGCGCTGGGCCCGCCGTGGTGGTGGGCGGCGAGTCGCGCGTGCAATTGCTCAACGAGATGCCCAGGGGCGGGCAGCGGCTCGACTCGCGCACCGTCCTCATGGATCCGGCCAGCGATCCCAATTCCGCGCAGAGCCGTGAGAAAGCGGAGAGCAAGAAGCGCGCGGCGGCCGAGGCGATGGGCCAACGGAAGAAGCCGCACCAGCAGGGCACCGACAAGGTCGTCGTCGGGCAGCTTTCCACCATGAAGGCCAACCTCAGCACCGAGCTGGCCAAGTTGGACTCGGAGCTGGCGCGGCGCAAGAACGGAATTTCCGCCGAGGGGCCGGTGGCCCGCCAGGAGCCGACGCCCCAGTACGTGTCGCAGAAGCCGGATTCCGCCGCCCGGGCGGCGGAAGGGCAGGCGGTGGCCCAGGCGCAGGCGATTGCGGATGCGCGGCTGGAAAGCTCGCCGGCGGTCGAACCGCTGCCAGCGGACGATTCCGCGCCGCTGGCCGAGGCCTCAATGCTCGGGCAGGCGCAGGCGGCCTCGGTGGAGCGCGTGGGCGCTTCGGCGGATGAGGCGGCGCGCTCCCAGTCGGACAAGACGGCGCGGGTAGAAGCCAGCGGCGAGGCGCAGGCCGAGAAGAACGCCCGCATCGACGCGGCGGCGCGCGCGCTGGGCCGCACCGCGGCACGGGCAAAGGCACGCGGACAGGCGGTGGCAACGCAGCCCCCGCGGGTGACTTCGGTGGCGGAAGCGGCGGCGCGCGCGCTGGGCCGCAGAGCGCTCACCGCGGCGGCCGCGCGCCCCGCGGGTCGTCCTCCGCTGACCGACAACAGCCCCGAAGTGGCCCAGGCGGAGCGCAACGCGGCCAGCGATCAGGCCCGCGTGCGGGCGGCGCAGAAGGCGGCCGGGCCGCCTCCCCCCGACGACGCGGCGGTGAAGATGCTGGAAACGCGGCGCGCGGAGATCACCCAACGCCTGGAGCACGTGGACACCGCGCTGCAAAAAGTCTCGCAGGAGATGCTGGAGCGCCTGAACGGCGTGATGAGCGGCGCCATCAATGAAACCGAGGCTCAGGCCGGGGCGCTGACCACGGCCGCGGTGGGGATGAGCCGGGCCATGGGCGGGGTGGGCGCGGACACCATGTTGAGTGCGGGGACGGGCGGCGGGGCGGCGACCACCCCCAGCGCGCCGGTCCAGGCGGGCGCCATTCCCCCGATGCCGGCCGCGCCGCCGGCCATGCCGGGGCTGACTCCCAATTATACGGCGGCGGCCCGGCCTGCGGTCCCCAGCGGCGGCATCAGCGGGCTGGTGTTCAACTCGTTCGCTTGAGGGTCCGGCACGCAGCTTTCTAAACTGACTCGGGCTTCAGGTGAGCCTGTTGGCCAGTGACCGGGCAGGAGAGAAGGCTGCGCTTCCAAGAACGGCCGCTTAAGAAATGAAACGCCTGTTCGTGTCTATTCGCGCTGCAATGTCCCCGCTGCGGCGCGCTGTTCGCCTCTGGCGTCCGATTGCGCCAAACATGTGTTCGCTGCGATCTGGCGCTCAGCCGAGGCGAACTCAACGTCGTTTTCGGGGAGGGTCGGGCACCCTCGGACCGGGAATAGGGGGGACGGATTTCCCGGCAGGAGGTTTCCGTGATGCGCCGGATCGTCGTAGGGGTCTTCATCCTGCTGTGCCTGCTGGGCCGGACCGCAGGGGCCGAGGAGAAGGCCATCCCCCATTTCCTCACCGAGGAATACTCCGGTGGCGCCAGGCCCGAGTTGAACGTGGTGCTGGTGCACGGGCTGTTCAGCAACCGCGATCTGTGGACACGCTGGGTCGACATGGCGAAGAAAAACAACCTCCCGTACCGCGTGTGGACCTACCGCTACAACTGGGACAACATCGCGGAAACCGCCGCGCGCAATCTCGCCGCTGACATGCTGGCGCAGCGCGCCAAGTTCGAGGATCGGCCGCTGGTACTGGTGGGTCACAGCAAGGGCGGGCTGGTCTCGAAGGCGTTCGCGTGGATGCTGACCCACCCGGGCGGGGATTTCCCCACGGCGGCCGCGCTTGGCGTGCGGCCCGACAACCTGCGCATCGTGTACCTGGACGTCCCCCACAAGGGCGGAAATTTCGTGAACAATCCGTTTCTGCGGCTGCTCGTCTCGATGTTTGGCGCGCTCGTGCAGGGCGAGGTCTTCGGCAACCTGGGCGCGGCGGAGGAGTTGAGCCGCGGTTACGGCCACGATCCGGGCGACGTCATCCCGTCGTATCAGTTCGTGCTGGCGCGCAATTCCAAGGAC
>VGFD01000041.1 GCA_016868975.1 Armatimonadota bacterium
GGATCTGAAGGCAAAGCGCGTCCTCAACGGCGACCAGGAAGCGCTGCGCCGGGGCAACCTGTGGACCCAGCGCATCAAGGTGCCGGCCACCGCGATTCCCGGCCCGTACGAGCTGCAAGTGCAGGTGCTGGGCGAGGGCCGCGAGGAGCTGGCCGTCGAGAAGCGTCCCATCACCGTCACCCAGGCGCCGGTCACGCTGGGGGAGATTGGCCTGGCGCCGGCCCAGCGCATCAAGGCCGGGGATACTGTGCAGGCCACCTGCCGCCTCGACGATCCGCGCAACATCGTGCGGGCGGTGGCGGTCACCTGCGTCGGGCCGGGCGGGAAGGCAATCGCCAGCGAGGTTCCCGCCGAGCGTGGGCCGGGCGGCTACACCGCGAACATCCTCATCGAAGAGGACGAGCCGGAAGGCACCTACAGCGTCGAATTCCGCGCCGTGGCGCAGGCCGGCGAAGTGGTGGCCACCTCGCAGATGACCTTTCCGGTGTTACCGGCGCGTCACTGACGGTCGTCGATCGCGTCGAGCAGGTGCATTCCGCCGCGAATCGCCTGCACCACCAGCCAGCGCAGCGGATCTGGCGGGGTGGGCGGCACGAATCGATTCACGAAGAATGCCTCGGAGAGCGCGCCTTTTCGATCGAGCGCCAGATCGCTGAGGATTTTTCCGGCGAAGGACATCAGCGCCACGCCGTGCCCCACGCATCCCAGGCTGTAGATCAAGCGACGATCGCCGAGCGCATAGCCGAAGGCCGGCGCGAAGTCGATCGGCACTGAGACCGGCCCGCCCCAGGTGTGGGTGAAGCGCACGCCCTGCAGCGCGGGAAATATTTCCCGCGCGTCCCGCCGCAGCCGGCGTGCAACGTCCTCATTGCGGTCGGTGCCGAAGCCGCCGCCCATGTAATAAAATGCGTCGCTGCCCCCCATCAGCAGCCGGTTGTCCGGCGTCAGCCGATAATAATGGATCAGGCAGCGCGCGTCTTCAATGCCCTCCCTGCGATGCCATTTCAGCGCGGCGAGGTCTTTTTCGTTGAGCGGCTGGGTAAGGACAATGTAGGTGTACACCGGAAACTGCAGCGCGGAAAATTCCGCGAAACGCGAGGACCATGCGTTGGTGGCCATCACCACGCGGTCGGCGGTGACCCGGCCGCCGGGCGTCAAGACAGAAATCGCCCCCGGGCGGCTCCGATCAATTTCCAGGACCGGCGTCTGCTCGTAGATTTCCGCGCCGGCGCCCTCGGCAAGCCGCCGCAGGCCCAGCACCAGCCTGGCCGGATTGATCAGGGCGGAGTGCGGCTCCCAGCGCGCGCCCAGGTAGGTCGGAGAATCCACGCGGGCGCGCACCTCGTCCTGGCCGATCCACGACGCGCCCTCGATGCCGCACTGCTCGGCAAGACGAATTTCTCCCTGCAGCCGTTTCAGGTAGGCCGGCGAGGTGGCCACGGTGAGCAGCCCGGTCTTTTCGTAGTCGCACTCCACGCCGTGCTTTTCGACCAGCTCGCCGACGTGGTCCACGGCGCGGCTCATGATCTCGTGCGCCTCGCGCGCCTTCTGCTTGCCGAAGCGCAGCACCGTGACGGCAAGGGCCAGCCCGAACAAGGTCATGGCGAAGCCGGCGTTGCGCCCGCTGGCGCCGAAGCCGGTGCTCTCGGCTTCCAGGACAACGACCTTGATGCCGGGCGCCTTGCGCAGCAGGTACCACGCGGTGGACAGGCCAGCGAACCCGCCGCCCACCACCGCCACGTCCACCTTCAAGTCGCGCTGCAGGGATGGCGCGGCCTCGAACGGTATACCCTCCAGCCAGAAGCTCTTCTTGGACATTGCGGCCGACAATACGGCGCTTGGCGGAGGTTTCCTTTGGACTTGACGGCATTCGGACTGGCCACACGCGTCTTCGGGCGCTCGATTCATCACTTCGATGAAGTCGCCTCCACCAACGACGTGGCCGCGAATTTCGCGCAGGCCGGCGCCGAGGAAGGGGCGGTGGCGCTGGCCACCCGCCAGACGCAAGGCCGCGGCCGCCAGTCACGCCGCTGGGAGTCGCCATCCGGCGGCTTGTGGATGTCAATCGTGCTGCGCCCGAAGATCTGCAGCGAGGAATTGCCCGGCCTCACGCTGGTCATTGCCACCGCGGTGGCCCAGGCCCTGCAACACCTCGCGTCGGTTCCGGCCCGCGTCCGCTGGCCCAACGACGTGTACGTGGCGGACAAGAAAATTGCCGGCCTGCTCGCCGAAGCGCGCTGGTCTGGCGACCACCCGGAGTTTTGCTGCGTGGGGCTTGGCTTGAACGTGAACGTCGACCGGTCAGATTTTTCCCAGGACGTGGCCGAAAGTGCCACCAGCCTGCAAGCGGTCCTGGGGCGCGAGGTTGCGGTGGAGCCGCTGCTCGTCGCGCTTTTCGAGCGCATGGAAGAGTGCTACGCGGCGTTCTGCGGTGGTGGATTCTCCGCGCTGCGCGCTGAGGTTTCCCAGTGGTGCGAGACGCTGGGCCGCGAGGTCAAGGTGCGGGAGCCGGACCTGAACGGCCGCGCCATGGAAATTGGCCCCAACGGCAGCCTGCGGGTGCAGACCGGTGAGGGCCTGGTGGACGTCTGGAGCTGCGAGTCGATCCGCCTCGGTTAGAATTGTACCCCGTACCGTCGCAGCCGCTCCATCAGCGCGGCGCCCAGGCCGTCCTCGGGAAGGGCCTCCACCACGACGCGCCGACCCTGCAGGTCGCGCAGGCGCGCAAACAGGCCGGCCGCAATCCCCTCCAGGTCCGCGCGGCTTCCCATCACCTCGATTCTGGGATGTTCGCCCAGCCGCTCCGCGGTCTCGCGGGTCACCAGCAGCGTGGTGTCGCCGCGGGCGAGGGCCTCGCGGAGCCCGTCGAGGGAAGCCGTGGACGCTTGCGCGCCGGTCCCTTCAAGGGGCCGTCCCAACACTTGCGCGAGGTGCTCCCGGGTGACGAATCCGGCCCGCAGGATGCGCGGCGGATCCAGATCCAGCACCGTTGATTCAAGCCCGAGCAGAGGAGCCGCCGCGCGCACGATGAGATCCACGCGGCCGTCCAGGTCCTCGATCACATGCGCGTACTCGGTTGGAGACGGGCGTCCGGACAGGTTGGCGCTGGTGGCGACCAGCGGCCCGTCGACGTCGGCGATCACGCGTTCGGTGAAGGGATCGTCTGGCACGCGCACGCCGACTTTCCCCTCGTCCGAGCAGATCCAGGGAGGCGTCTCGTCTGTCGGTCTCAGCAGAAGCATCAGCGGCCCGGGGAGCATCCCCGCAAGCCGTGGCAGGTCGGGATGCGGCTCCGTCCAGCGGCTGAGAGCCGCGGGCGAGGCAAGGTGCAGCGCGAGCGCCTTGTTGCGCGGGCGTCCCTTGATCTCGTAGACCCGCTCGAGGGCGTCGCGGTCGGTGGCCAGCGCGAACAAACCGTAAACGGTCTCGGTGGGCAGCACGACCAGGCGCCCGGCACGCAGCAGGCGGGCAGCCTCGAGGGCGGCTTCGTCACCAGCGTCAAGAATGCTCGTCACGCGTCCTCCACACGGATACATTTCGTTAACACACCGTTAAGCGGGTTTCGGTATGCTCCTCTGAAAGGGCATTTGTTTCCAGAGGAGTCCGTTCCATGATTGCCACCGCGCTTCCCATCCGCCCGATGCCGCTGCGCGCGTTCGCCGCGCCTTCGCAGCCCGCAACGGCCAACCACACCACCGGGGAGAAGGTGGCCATCACGCTGACCGCGACCACCGGCGCCACCGTGGCCGGCACCGCCGCATCCACCGCCGGCATGTGGGCCACCGTACCCGCTTCGGAACTTGCGCTGCGCGGTGCGGGCGTCCTTGAGACCCTTGCCGGCATCTTCTACTGGGCGGCGTTTTCGCAGCTCGGCGGGATGGTGGCGCTGGGCGCTTCCGCCGCGTACGGCGTGGCGGCCGGCATTGCGGCCAGCAACGCCGCGCCACCGGATGCCGGCGGACTGCAGGGCCTGCTGGAGAAGGGCGCCGCGCCCATCCGCAACGGCCTCGCGGAGGTGGCCGCCGCCACCTCCGCGAAGGACGGCGCGAAGGCCGGCGCGGCCGCCGGCTGGCAGTCCGGCAAGGCCTTCGGCACGCTCGGCGGCGCCGTGCAGGGCTTGTTCAGCGGATACGCGATTGGCCTGTTTGCGACGAACGCGGCCACCCATCTGGGCTTTGTCGCCGGCGGCGTGGCCGGCGCGGCCGTCGGCGCCGTGGCGCTGGGCCTGCTGGGCCGCTACGTCGGCGGCGCGGCCGGGGCCGGCGTGGGCGCGATGTTCGGCGCCCTCGGTCACGGCGGCGCGGCGCCCCAACCTGCTCCAGCGCAGCCCGCGCCGGCCCACCCGACGCCGTAGAGCCCGCGAGGGCGCAAACCGCCAGGGAGGAATCATCTTCGGGGCAACCGAACGACGAAAAATATTCGCGCCCTTCACGCGTTTCCGCAGGGAACGACGGGTGCAGCGCCGGGGCGCCGGCACGGTTGTGAGCCGTGCCATTCTCCCATTCTCCAGATGATGGCGAGACATCGGTGCGCAGGCGACTTCCACATCCTGCCAAGGCAAGGAGGTGAAGCGAAGATGGCGACAGGCAAGAAGCCTGCTGGCGGGGGTGGCTCCTCCAGCAAAAAAGAGGACGGCAAGAAGGCCGCTCCTCCGAAGAAGGGTGGCAAGTCCAAGGAGATGTGAGGCCCCGGACGCTGTCTGGAGGATCGAGAAAGACGCGATCAGTCGCGTCTTTCTTCGTTGTGCGCAGCGTTCTACTCAGTACACGTTGGTGTCGCGCTTCATCCCGGTGTAGTCGATGTACACTGTCTTGATCTCGGTGAAGAAGTCGAACGCCTCTTCGTTCATCTCGCGGCTGCCCACGCCGGTGGCCTTCATCCCGCCGAAGGGGAGCTGGGCCTCGCCGCCCATGGTGGGCGAGTTCACGTGGGTGATGCCGGTTTCGATGCGATCGATGAAGCGGAAGATGCGGTTCACGTCGTTGGTGTACACCGACGACGAGAGGCCGTACTCGACCGCATTGGCCACCTCGAACGCCTCCTCCACCGTCTTCACGCGCAGCACTGAAATCACCGGCCCGAAAATTTCCTCGCGGGCGATGCGCATCGTCGGTTTCACGTGATCGAAAATCGTTGGCTGCACGAAGAAGCCGTCCTTGAGCCCGCCGTCCTCCGCGCGCTTGCCGCCGGTGACCAGCGTGGCGCGGTCCTCCTTCTCGCCGATTTCGATGTACTCGAGCACCTTCTCCATCTGCCCGCGGTCGACGCTCGGTCCCATGCTCGTCTTGGGATCCAGTCCCGCCCCGATGACGACGCTTTCCGCTTTCTTCTTGAGCAGGTCCACGAAGCGGTCCGCCACCGCCTCTTGCACGACCACCCGGGAGGTTGCCGTGCAGCGCTGCCCGGTGGAGCCGAACGCGCCCTGCGCCGTGCTCTCCACGGCCAGCTCCACGTCGGCGTCATCCAGCACCACGATGGGATTCTTGCCGCCCATCTCGCACTGCACCTTGATGTGGCGCCTGGCGGCCTGCTCGTACAGGCGGCAGCCCACCTCGTTGGAACCGGTGAACGAAATTGCTTTCACCGCGGGATTCTCGAGCAATTCGTCGCCCACTTCGGCGCCCGCTCCGAGCACCAGGTTCACCACGCCGGCTGGCAGGCCGGCCTCCTCGAAAATCTCCATCAGGATCACCGCGGTACCGGGTGTAAGGGTGGCCGGTTTCAGCACCACGGTATTTCCTCCGACGATGGCCGGCGCGATTTTCCAGGCCGGAATCGCCAGCGGAAAATTCCACGGCGTGACCAGCGAAACCACGCCCAGCGGCACGCGCACCGTATAACAAAAAGTATTGGGCATCTCCGAGGGCCGCGTCACGCCGCCCATGCGCCGTCCTTCGCCGGCGATGAACTCCAGCACGTTGACGGTTTTCTGCACCTCGCCGAGGCTCTCGCGGAGAATCTTCCCCTCCTCGCGGGCGAGGATTTCGGCGATCTCCTGCTTGCGCTGCTCCATGATGCGCTGCGCGGCGAACACGTAATCGGCGCGCTTGGGAGCGGGCAGGGCGCTCCAAGCGGGGAAGGCCTTCTGGGCGGCGTGGATGGCCTCGCGAGCCTCCTCGCGGCTGGACAGGCGAATGCGTCCGATGACGTCGCTCTCGTTCGCGGGATTGGTATTCTCCGCGACGCGGTGGGAGGTTGAGGCCACCCACCTGCCGTCGATGAAATTCTTGTATTCGGTCACGCTCGTAGCCACTGACATTCGTCCAGCCTCCCAGGTAAGCGGAAAATGAGGAAATCGGGGATTCGCCGCGCGGCCCGGCGCCCCTCCCTGCAATCCCAGGAACCTCGGGGTGCTTGCGAGAAAGAGCGCGCCACCCATGAGGCTTCCCACCCTGCGCAGCCTGCACCGCAAGCTCAAGGAGCTGCTGAGCACCCGCCCCAGCATCGGCATGCTCCACTTCTACCTGGATCCCACGGCCCACAAAGGCCGCGTGACCGACGGGCTTGCCCGCACGGTGGAAAGCACGCTGCGCGGCCAGTTCGGCGCGCGCTTCCGCGAGGAGGACGTGCTTGCGCGCGGCTCGGACGGCGCGCCCGAATGGTTCGTGTTCCTGGTGTCCCCGCCGCGCAGCAAGCAGGGCGTGACCCGTCGTGACCTCCAGGAGGTCGAGCGTCGCGTGGCGCGCGAGCTGCGCGCCAGCCTGCGCGAGAGCCTTCCCGACTTCCCCCGGGTGGAAATGCCGCCGTTGCGCTCGGGAGCAGCCGTGCTGGAGTACGATCCCTCGCTCACCGTCCCGGTGCAGCTTGAGGAAGCCCGCCACGACGCCCGTCTGCACGGCCAGGTGGAGCGCTTGCTCGACGATCAGCTGAGCGGCCTCAACCACAAGATCCGTACGCCGCTGACGACCATCAAGGGGGTTATCGAGATTCTGCGCCACGACCCGGAGGCGGCGCGCCGCTTCCTCTCCCCGCTGGAGCGCGAGGTGGAGCGGATTCAGCGGCTGCTCGACCAGTTTTCGCTGGTCACCCGCGTGCAGTCGGGGTTGTTCGACTGGGTGACGCAAGAGGTGGACTTCTGCGAGCTGGTGGAGGCGGTGGTGCGGGGCCTCAAGCCGACGGCGGACGAATACAAGGTGGAGGTCGAGCTGAAGCGCCCGACGGCCTCGGCGAAAATCCAGGCGGCGGTGGTCATGCTCGAAGAGGCCGTGCGCGGGCTGGTGGACAACGCCATTCGACACGGGGCCCGGGGCAAGCTGGTGAAGGTCGTCGCGCGCGCCAACAAGACTCACGTGACGCTGGAGATTATCGACCGCGGTCCGGGCATTCCCAAGGAGGACCTTCCGAACATCTTTCAGCCGTTCTACGTGGTGGGCCAGGACCCCGACGTGCGCTCCCAGGGCGGCGGGCTGGGCCTGTGCCTGGCGCGCGGCGTGGTGGACGTCCACGGTGGAGAGCTCTCCTGCGAGAGCGTGCCCGGTGAGGGGACAACCGTGACGATGAGGCTCCCGAAGGCTATAAGTCCCCGGACGGAGCGGCCTTCGTAGAAGTCTCGTCAAAATAGGTCTCGCCGCACTGCTGGCAGACCCCGGCCATTCGCTGGCCGCCTTCCTCCGCCGCCACACCCGCGCGGTCCCAGGTTTCGACGGTCACCTGCATGGGCAGCACCTGGCCGCCGCACTGGCTGCAGGGGGAATACTGCATTGGACCGTCCTCCCATCCATTGCCCGTCGTAAGAGGGGCCTTACAAGAAATAGAACATCACGCAAAGGATCGCATACACGGCGAGCAGCTGGACGCCTTCGAACCAGTTCGTCTCGCCGTCCGCGGAAATTTGCGAGACGATGAACATGGTTACCACGATGGAAAGAACCTCAAACGAGGTGAACAGCAGGTTCATGGGCTTGCCCATCCACAGGCTCACGAAAACCAGGAAGGGCGCGACGAACAACGCGACCTGAGTGCTCGAGCCGCAGGCGATCTGGTAGGAGAGATCCATTTTTCCCTTGCGCGCCATGATGATCGCGACGGCGTGCTCGGCGGCGTTGCCCACCACGGCCACCACGACGGCGCCCAGGAAGATCGCGGACAGGTGCATCGACTCGATGAGCGCCTCGATGGCGTGTACCAGGAGCTCGGACTCCAGCACCACCAGCAGCGTGGCTCCGAGCAGCACGCCCAGCGCCTTTTTCAACGGCCACTCCGGCGGCTCGCTCTCGTCATCCTCCGGGCTGAAGACGTGCTTGTGCGTCCACAGCGAGAACACCAGTCCGAGGACGTACACCAGCAAGAGGATGGCCGCGACCACCAGGCTCAGCGATTCCAGGACCGCTTCCGGCGCATTCGGGCGCACGAAGGCGAAGGTGGCCGGCACGACCAGTCCCACCACCGCCAGCATCATCTGGCTGGACGCCAGCCCGCTGCTCGCCACGCTGATGGACAGGCTCTTGTAGCGCATCCCCCCGACCACGATGGCCAGCCCCAGGACCAGCAGCAGGTTGCCGATGATGGAGCCGGTGATGGACGCCTTGACCATCTCCACCAGAGCGCCCCCGGAGCGCAGGGCAACGATGGCGAGGATGAGCTCCGTCGCGTTGCCGAAGGTGGCATTGAGCAGCCCGCCGATGGCCGGGCCCTGCCGCTTGGCCACTTCCTCGGTGGCCTTCCCGAGGATGCCGGCCAGTGGGATGATGGCCGCCGCCGAGAGCGCGAACAGCGGGATGGGGCCCCAGTGCATCAGGTTTGCCAGCACGCTGAGAATGATCAGGACGCCGGTGATGACGTAGGTGCGCATGGTGGGAGTTGATTGCGCGGAGGGGTTGCAAACCCTGCTAAGCCCGTTTTCGGCAGTATGGTTGCAGCTATTGTCGCGGAGGAACACCGTAGTGGCTGTTCGATGTGGGGAGGGCGAGTCGGCGAGTTGCGCGACGCGGGATGTGCGAGCCAACGCGGTGGCCCCCGTGCATTGAGTGGATCGGTGGCGAATGAAGAGCAAGAGCGGCGGCTGGCCCCAGCACGATTCTTGCTGGGGCAGTGGCTGACTGGACTTGGTGCGGTTCTGGCGTTCGTCGGTGGGTAGAGCATCCTATTTCGGGTGGCCCCGCGGTCTCTGGTTGCTTCCTTTCGGCCCCCCCCGCTTGCTCTTGGTCCCGGACGGCCATGGAGAGGGCGTGGGTACCGTCGCTTCGCAGTTGCAGCAGCGGATTGAATTGAGGATTGATGCCCGGCGTCTGCGGCTGGCCGTATCCGAAAATCGGTTCCTGCGTCGCGTTCAGAAGATTCATTTCAATTTCATCCTTCCTTTAGTGGCCGACGGATTTCTTCAAGGCCGTCGAGCGCGATATCCAGAGACAGGACGTCGGCGAAGCGGGCCGGCGTGGGGTCGTTTTTGTTCTGGCGGGGTTGGCGCACTTTTTCGGCGGCGCCGCCCAGCCGCAGCTCGAAGCGCTGCACCCGCAGGCCGCGCCGCATGACGTGGGCCGCTCCGCTCTCCAGCAGCGACGGACCGCGCTGCGCCAGCTCCTGCGACGGCTCGACCGCCAGCGACAGGTACTGCTTAAAGGGCTCGGCCTTGCGCGCCGCGCGGTCGCGGTCGAGCAGATCGCCGATGCGCGCGCGGCGCACTTTCAGCGTGCCCGGCTGCTCCTCGTCCGGGGACTTCACCAGCTCGTGCAGGTGGTTGAGAAGCTTCACGCGGTCTTTGTGCACAGCAGGATCCCTCCAGAATCAGAAATTCCGTTCAAAAATCAACCGGCGACTACGGGAAATCAGGCCGCGGCGTTTGCCCTGACCCTGGCTTTGACTCGGAAGAGGCGCAGGCTTTCCAGCTCCACGAGCTGGCGGCCGCTTGCGTCGTCGAACGTGTAGGCCAGCGACGGCTCGCCCTGGCCCAGCCGCACCCGGGCGACCTGCGCCAGCCGCGGCGGTAATTCGACGTTGTTGAGATCATAGGCTAAGAGGGGATGTCCGTGAAACTGCTGGTACAAAACCTGCCCGTCCGGCAGCGACACCAGGAAACTGCCGTCCGGACGCTCTTCTTGAATCACGCCGCTCTGCTCGTTGTGCAGCCGCACGGTCCCGTCTTCGTATTCCCGCATGACGTTGCCGTTGTTGAGGGTTTTTTCCTCAAACGCGCGGATTCGATCGACGCCGTTGCTCGGCGGCTCTTCAGTCGCCTTCTCGGTTTTTGCTTGATTCTGCGCCATGCCGGTGTGCTGCGCGGCCTTTTCGGCCCGCTGCGGCTGGCGCATCTGCTCGACTGACGATTGCAGATTCTGCATCAGGATCTGGCTGGTGGCGGCCAGCAGCGTCGCCATGTCTTTTGCCGTCTAACTGTTGTCCTGCGCGGAAGTAGTGGAATTGATCGCCACGGTAAATACCTCCCTGGCCCTGACGGGCGCGCCCCGGCTCGCTCCGCGAAATCACGCCGCCTCTAAGCGCTCATCCGCGGGTCTCTCGTCGAGCCGTCTCGACTCTCTCCCGCCGAGTATGTCAAGACGCGAAAACCTAATATCAATCCCAAATTGTTAACGGGATGTAACTCAGAAGTGAAAAAGTTGTGAAATGGATGTTACAGCCCTGTCACATTTGCCGGCCGGGTGGCCCCTGTGATCCCAGAAGGCACCGCGGGCATGGCGGGTTGCTCAAGGTAGACTATCGCTAACGGAAATTTACCCAGCCGCTGCCGCCGCGTCGGTTCACCCAGCCGCCGCCACCGTTGATCCAGCCGCCTCCGCCGCCGTTAATCCAGGCGCCGGCGCGGTTCACCCAGCCGCCCTGGCCGTTGATCCAGCCGCCTCCGCCCCAGCCTCCACGCCGGTTGACCCAGGCGCCGGCCTGTGCTTGCGGGCTGGCGAACACGCCCACGGCGAGGCCCGCGACGATGGCGGACCATCCTTTGATGCCCTGCAGAAATTCCCGTCGACTGCTGAGGTTGTCTTGCTCGTCATGCATGGCGATCACCCCCTGGCCGGGCCGGTGAGGTTGGAGAAGTGCATGGTGGAAAACTGCCACTTTCCGCCGGAATTCCGGCACACCAGCGAGAGGTTGACGCCAAAGACGTCCTTTTTGGAGCCCTTGTTCATGGTGACCTTGCTGACGGCCATCAGCCAGGCGGTGTCGCCGCTGATGTGGCCCTCATGCCAGAGATCCTCGAACTTCTGACGGCCCGCGTCGAAGCCGAGGAAGAAGTGGCGGTATGCGTCCGCGATCTCCCCGGCGCCGGTCCACAACTCGCCCGGACCGGTCCCCATCAAGGTGGCGCGGTCGGTGAAGCACGCCAGCACGCCGTTCAGGTCCTGTTCTGTGAAGGCCTTGTTGTGGGCGCGCACCAACGACCGTATCGGCGCCATCGCGGAGTCGGCGCCCGGCGCCGCCTCGGCGGCCGTGGGCGCGACAGCGGCAAGGGCGCCCAGCATGGTCAGGGCGGCGGTTGCTTCTCGTCGGGAAATCAAGGATTCGGACACATCGGACCTCCCTCAGGGTGGATTTCCCGTGCCCTTCTTTCAGGTTCGGACCTTCTCCTCTCGGGGGCCTTGATTGTCGGGGGCCTTGATTGTCGGGGGCCTTGATTGCTCCAGACGGCCAGGCATCCGATTCACGCCGCTTTCTCCCGGCGGCAGGGGGAACACGAGAATCGTCGAGGACCGTCTGTTCGATCTCGACCAGCTCAGCCGGTGACCTCCCGGTAACGGATCAAGCGGCTTGAGTTGATGACCACGAGGATCGTCGACAAATTGTGGAGCAACGCGGCCAGCACCGGATTCAGCGCCCCGGCCGCGCCAACCAGCACGCCCCCGCCGTTGACGCCGATGGCGAGTCCGTAATTCTGGCGGATGACGCCCAGCGCGCGCTGGCCCAGCAAGATGACGTCGGCGATCCTGCTGATGTCGTTGGTGGCCAGCGCGATGTCCGCGGCCTCGATGGCCACGTCGCTGCCGCTGGCGCCCATGGCGATGCCCACGTCCGCAATCGCCAGGGCCGGGGCGTCGTTGATGCCGTCCCCCACCATGGCCACGCGCCGTCCATCGGCCTGCAGGCGGCGGACGATTTCGAATTTGTCCTCGGGGAACAGCCCGGCCCGCACGTTATCGCTCGAGATGCCCAGCCGCTCGGCCACCTTGGCGGCCACTTCGGGACTGTCGCCGGTCAGCATCATCACGCGCGTCACGCCCAGCTCGCGCAGGCGCTCCAGCAGGTTGAGCGCGTCCTCGCGGACCACGTCGGCCACGCCCAGCATGCCGATCAGCGCGTCGTTGCGCGCCACGAAAAGCACGGTTTCGCCGCGATCCGAAAATGTCGCCACGTGGTCGACGGCTTCCTGGGAAAGGACAATTTCGAATTCCTCCATCAAGCGCTGGCTTCCCACCAGGACGCGCGCGCCGCTGACGTCGGCGCGCATGCCGCGCCCCACCAGCACTTCGCACTCCTCGTGCGGCGGGCACAACAGCTCGCGCTCGTTGAGGTGCTTGAGCACCGCCAGCGCCAGCGGATGCTGCGAGTGCAGCTCGCCGGTGCCGGCCAGCATGAGAATATCCTCCGGCGAAAAATTCGCGTCGAGCGTCAACACGTGGGTAACCCGGGGATGCCCTACGGTGAGGGTGCCGGTCTTGTCAAACACCACGGTGTCGACCCGCCCGATGCCCTCCAGATGGGTTCCGCCTTTAATCAAAATTCCGCGGCGCGCCGCATTTCCGATGGACGCGCTCACCGCGGTTGGCGTGGCCAGTCCGCTGGCACAGGGACAGGCAACCACCAGCATGGTCAGGCTGCGCCGCAAATCGCGCGTGAAAACCCAGGTCAGGGCCGACAGCGCGAAGCTGAACGGCACGAAGCGCCGCGCGAACATGTTGCCCAGCGTCTGGATGGGCGCTTGCAGCTCCTGGGCCTGTTCCACGCGCCGAATCAAGCGGCCGACCACGGTGTCGTCGCCGATTTTTGCGGCGAGCACGCGAATGCTGCCGGCGTGCATCACGGTGCCGGCGAACACGAGTTGCCCCGGCATCTTGTAGGCCAGCATGCTTTCGCCGGTGATCGGCGCTTCGTCGAGCGTGGCCTGGCCGCTCAGGATGTGGCCGTCCACCGGAACCTTTTCGCCGGTGTATACGGCCAGGACATTGCCGACCGCGATTTCCTCAATGGGAACGCGCTGCTCGCGGCCGCCTTCGCCGCTCTTCGTGTCGGCGTCGTGGACCAGCCACACTTCGCGGTCACTGACCTGCAGCAGGTTCTGCAAGGCCTGGCGGGTGCGGCGCAGAGTGAGCGCCTGCAGATGTTCCCCAAGATTGAGCAGCCACAGCACGACCAGTGCGGTGACATTTTCGCCGAGCGCCAGCGAGGAGAGCGTGGCCGTGCTGATCAGGGTGTCCGTCGTCATGCGGCGCTCTTGCCGCAGGCTTTTCACGCCGCCTTTGAAATACGGCAGGCCGGTGATGACGGTGGTGAGCGCGCCGACCGTCCACCCCAGGGGTGACAGTGAGAACGGGCTGGCGCCGAGGAGCAGCCGCTTGAGCCCCAGCCCGGCCAGCACCGCGCCGCCCAGCCACAGGCGTCCGACGTAATCGTCGCCGTGGTCGTGGTCGTGATCGTGGTGATGAGTATGGGGATGGTGGCACACGTCGTGGGAAACCGCGTGCGCCGCGAGGCCCGAAATTCCCCCATTTTCGGCCATGAACCGGGTGGCGGTGGCGGCGACGGCCTGGGCATCCGTCCGCGCCGGGTCGAACAGCACGAGCAATTGTCCGCTGTATCCGCTGGCCTGCGCGTGCCGCACGCCGTCCCATTTCGCCGCTGCGTCCGCAAGCGCGCTTGCCGCCCGGTCGCCCCGCGCGGAATCAAGTCCGCGCACTTGCCAGCGCGCCCGCCCCGGCATGGAAAACACCGCTGTGAGGAGCGGCGTCAACTGGCCGTGCGCGGGCCGGCTCATTGACCGTGCGCCGCCTCGTCCTTTTCCAGCTCGGACTGCGCCTTTGCAAAGGCGTCCATGATCGTGCCGGCGACGCGCTCCGCGGCACCCCGCGCGGCGCGCGCGAGCCGGATGCCGCGCTTGAGCACGGAGGTCAGGGCAGGGCCGGCATTTTTCTGAAGGCTTTCCGAGGAGGCGGCGAGCAGCGCGCCGGAAACCAGGCCGAGCCCGAACGCGACCGGGCCCACCAGGCCGCGCCCGCTCTCGTGGCCGCTCGAAGAAGTGGAAGATTCGCTCATTGATCTCTCCTTTATGATATGCCGCTTGCTGCCAGGGGCGAGGGCGGACGCGTGGGGATGACGGGTTCCGACTCGGCTTCGGCGTGTGGCACTCCGGCTTCCTGGAAGCCGATGACCCGCGCCGCGTTGGCCAGGACGGGAAGCGAGGAAATTTCGTGGACGAGCGCCCCGGTCACCGGGTCCAGCCAGCCTGTCCAGGTGGCTACGATGGCCGCGGCCAGCACGGCCAGCGAGAACACGAGGTTGTGCCCGACGACCGCGAGGGCATGCCTGGCGAGGCGCAGCGCGTGGGGCACCTTCACCAGCTCGTCGGAGAGCAGGGCCAGTTGTGCCGACTCGATGGCCACGTCGGTGCCGCTGGCGCCCATCGCGCCGCCCACCTGTGCCGTCACCAGCGCGGGACTGTCGTTCACGCCGTCCCCCAGGAACAGGACGCGCCGTCCCTCCTGCTGGAGCGCGCGCACGATGTCGGCCTTCTGCGCGGGGAGCACGCCGCGGTGCACGTCGCGCACCCCGAGCCGGGTCCCCAGGCGATCCGTGGCGGCGCTCTCGTCGCCGCTCACGATGGCCACACGGACGCCCTGCGCCTGGAGCGCGCGGACAGTGTCGTGCGCCCGGGGTCTGAGGCGGTCCTCCCAGGCCAGCAGGCCGGCCACCAGGCCATCCACCGAGACGAAGCCGACCGTGAAGCCCTCTCGCTCCAGCCCGCCGGCCTGGTTGATGAGGTCGTCGTCGAGGGGGATTTGCTGATGGCGCATCCACTGCTGGCGCCCCAGGTCGACGACCCGCCCACCGACGTGCGCGCGGACCCCCAGCCCGGGGAAATTCTCGAAGCTGTCCGGATCGGCTATCGACCCCAGCCGCGTCTGGGCCTCTTCGCGGACCGCGCGCGCCAGGGGATGGCCGCTGAGCTTCTCCGCGCTGGCACTGAATGCGAGCAGCGTCGCCGAATCCCAGCCGGCCAGCGCGTGGATGGCGGCCAGCCGGGGGCGCCCTTCGGTGAGCGTGCCGGTCTTGTCAAAAATCACCGTGTCGACGCGGGCCAGCGCTTCCACCGCCGCGCCGCTCTTGATGAGGATGCCGCGGCGCGCCCCGTTGCCGATGGCGGCGACCAGCGCGGTGGGCGTGGCCAGTACCAGCACGCACGGGCAGAACACGATCAGCATGGTGATGGCCGAGAGCAGGTTGCCGCTCACCAGCCAGAGCACCAGCGCCATGGCCAGCGCGGCGGGCGTGTAGACGCGGGACCAGCGGTTGAGCAGCCGCTCGACGGGCGCGCGGCGTTTCGACGCTTCGTCCACCATGCGGCGGATCTGGCCCAGCGTGGTGTCCTCGCCGACGGTCGTGGTGAGGACGTCCAGCGCGCCGTCCTCCACCAGCGTGCCGGCGAATAGCGCATCCTCCGAGGATTTCTGCACCGAGCGGCTCTCCCCGGTGATGGCCGCTTCGCTCACCAGCGCGTGCCCGGACGAGACTTTTCCGTCGACCGGCACGCGCTCGCCGGCGCGGACGCGGACGAGGTCCCCGGGGTGGACCGCGTCGACCGGCACCTGGCGCTCCTGGCCGTCGGCCACGACGGAGGCCTCGTGCGGGAGCAGGGAAGCCAGCGCGTCCACGGCTCGGTGCGCGCGGGCGGCAACCACTTCCTCGAGATACGCGCCCAACAGGAGCAGGGCGGCAACCACCGACGCCGCGGCGTATTCCCCAACCGCCAGCGCGGCCGCGGTGGCCAGCGCCACCGGCACGTCCGCGGTGAAATCCCCGCGGCGCAGGCCAAGCCACGCCCCGCGCCAGATCCACAGCGCGCCGAGCAGGGCCGAGGCGAGATAGAGTCGGCTGGGATGGGCGGTGTCGGCTGCGTGGTGGTGGTTGATGAGCGTGGCCGGATCGAGCGCGGCGGCCACTACCAGGAGACCGACGCAGAGCGCGGTGACGACGGCGCCCGGGTCGACGCCGCCCTTCTCCCGATCGCAGGCGTGGGCGTGGCCGCAGCAGTGGGCGTGATGGTCGCTCATGGCCTCGGATCCCCCTCTTGTTTCAATTGCTCAAGTCGACCCGGTAGCGCTCGACGGACTGCACCGGCTCACCCTCCTCCAGGGCGGGCTGCCAGTGGAACTGGCTCAATTGTCCCAGGAGATAGCTGTCCAGGTCAACGTTTCCGGTGCTGGTCATGAGAAAGGCCTGACAGCTGCCGCTCGCGGAGATGTCGAACCGCACCCGGACCGAGGCGCGGATCTCGTCGCGATTGAAGCGCGTCGGAATGCGCATGTTCGAGCTTCCCGAGATCAGCACGGCCGGCCGCGTCGGCCCCTTTGGCTTCGGAGGCGGAGGCGGAGGGGGCGGCGGCGTGGGCGTCGGTCTTGGCGGCGGCGGTGGCGGCGGGGGAGGAGGCGGGGGTGGGGGCGCCACCGGGGCCGGCTCTGGCGCGGTGCCGTCGTTGTTTCCGGCGCCCTGGGAATTGCCGCTGTCGCCGCGGCCGCCGGGGCCCTGACCGGTCCCCGGTACTGTCCCCGGCACTGCCTGCGAGTCCCGGTTCGACGGCATGCTCGGGATTGCGGGTCCCTGCTGCGCCGTGGTGATGACGCGCGGCGCGGAAGCGGGGCGGGGCGCGGCCGGAGGGGGTGGCGCGTGGGTGGGCGCGGGGACCGGGTGGACCGCCGGGGGCGGCGTGTTGATCAGGCGCGGCGGCGGCGTGTTGCGCGCGACCGGGGGAGGTGGCGGCGTGTTGCGCGCGACCGGAGGAGGAGTGACCTTCGGTTTCGGGCGTGCCACCGGTTTTGGCTTTGGTTTCGGCTTCAGGGGAACGATCCTGGGACGGGGAGGCGGTGGGGTGGGCGTGACCAGGCGGACTTCCGCAATCACCGGTTTCTTGCGGCTGTTTTCGCGCGCGTTCGAACGGGTGATCATGGTTACCAGAATCGCGTGCAGCAGCAGCGAGATTCCGATGAAGATGCCCAGGCGCCTCACGGGTGGGTGCCCTCCGGCTCGGTGGCGATGCCGAAGCGGGTAATGCCCGCCTGGCGCAGCGCGTCCATGGCGCGCACCACTTCGCGATGCTGCACCGAGAGGTCGGCGTTGATCACCACGCCGGCCCCGCGAACGGCTTCCATCCCACCGGGCGTTTCGGTGGCGAGTTTCTCCAGCGCCGTCACCAGCGTGGTCGGCTCCACGGCGGTTTTGTTGAGATAGAATCGTCCTTCACGCGAGATGCTGAGCGTGATTTCAATGGGAGGATGGCTTTCTCCGGTCGCCGCTTTGGGCAATTGCACGGGGATGCCGTGCTCGTGCGTCAGCGTGACCGTGGAGAGAATGTAGAAAACCAGCAACAAGAGCATGACGTCGATCATGGGAACGATCTCCAGCCGCGCCCGTTTGCGTTTTCGTTCCGGGAACAGCCTCATGCTTTCGTCCTCGAGGTAGACTCCGCGATCACTTCGAGGATGTCCGCGGCCACGGCTTCGCAGGCATCCATCTGGCCTTCTTGCCATTCCTGGAACATGTTGTAGAAGACGAGGCAGACCACCGCGATGCTGATGCCGGTCGCGGTCGCCGTCAGGGCCTCGCCGATCCCCATGGTGATGCCGCTGGTGTCGGCCTGAGGATCCTTGGACAGGTGGAGCGCCACGACGCGGAAGGTGCCCATCATTCCGGTGATGGTCCCCAGCAGCCCCACCAGCGGCGCGCCGCTGTAAGTGGTGTCGAGGATTCCCAGGTAGCGCCGTAAATGGGGCACTTCGCGTCGGGCCCGGGAGGCCATGGCCGCTTCAGCGGCGGCAAGCCCGTCGTCCCATTCCTCGATGCCCTCCGCGGCCATGGCCGGAACCGGACCGCGCAGCGACTTGAGCCAGTCGAGCGCCTCCCGTCGCTTGCCTTCGCGCAGCAGCACCAGAAGGCGCGCGCGGAAGCGGTCGCCTCCGGTCTCCAGGCGCATGTAGAAATACAGGCGCTCCAGAACCACCGCCACGCATACCACGGACGCGAGCAGCATGGGATACATCACGATCCCGCCCTGGTGCATCAAGGCGGCGATTGAGTCAAACATGGCATCTCCTTGGTGGCGCGCGACGCCTTACGGGACAACGACTGACCCGGGCGTGTGGCGCGACACGATCAAACCCATCGGGGGCTGAGTGGTCCGCGCCGCGGACCACTTAGAACTTGAGCGAGGCTTGCAGCAGGACGCGACGCCCCGGAACAAAGCGGGTTCCGGTGAATTCGCTGAGGAAGTTCAGCACCTTCCGCTGGTCGAAGAGATTTTGCACCTGGATTCCCCAGCCCAGCAGGGGCTTGTGCCGGGAGGTGGCGTCCGGGTGGTTGTAGGTCAGGTTGAGGTTGGTGACAAACCGCGGGATGCGGCTGCCGCTCAGGCCGAACGGAGCCAGACCCAGCTCGTTGTAGAGCGGCAGGGCCTCCTGAGGATAGCCGGAGCCGTACAGAAAATCCACGGCGGCGTTGAAGCCACTCTTCCAGGTGTAGGACAGACCGCCGGTGATCTGCACGCGCTGGTCGTGGTCGTTGTACTGCGGCAGCTCTCCGCCCGGGGCGCCGGGACGCAGCGGCCGCGCTTCGCCGATGGTGGTGGACAGGAATCCGTTGAATCCTTCCTTGTGGCTCGTTGTGACGGACAGCTCGGCGCCTTTGTAATAAGCCAGCGCGAAGTTGGTGGGCGCAAACACGGGGATGTTGGAGTTGGGGAGGAGAAGTCCGACGTCCACCTGGTCGCGATAATACTTGGCCACCAGTGCAGCGTTGGCGACCACGTCTTTGGCGGGCTGGATCTGGTAGTTCAGCTCGAACATGCTGGTCCGCTGCGGAAGCACGTTGGCGCTGCCCGAAATGTCAATTTCCAGCGGCGGCA